>CAMYJY010000097.1 GCA_947258835.1 uncultured Pirellulales bacterium | reverse complement strand
AGTTTTGTAAGTTGATTGCAAGAACTTGTATTTCACCGGCAAGCATGATTCCTGCAGCTGAAATATTGCAGCTCAATCTTTTCTAAATTGCACGAACCACCGTGGCGCGCCTGATGGGTATTTCTTTTGCCGACTCTTTCCGTGGAAAATCGGTGTTTCTTACCGGCCATACCGGATTCAAAGGCTCTTGGCTCAGTTTGTGGCTCCACCAGTTGGGAGCGCGGGTAACCGGCTATGCGCTGGAGCCGCCCACCGAGCCCAATAATTTTGTCGTGTCCCGAGTGCCAGACGTACTGTCCCAGCACCATCTGAGCGACGTCCGCGATCTGGAGGGGCTGACCGCAGCGATGGAACAGGCCCAACCCGAAGTTATCTTCCATTTGGCGGCCCAGTCGGTGGTGCGGTACGGCTACCGCGCGCCCGAAGAAACTTTTGCTACCAACGTGATGGGCACGGTCAACGTCCTGGAAGCGGTGCGCGGACTAAAACTTCCCTGCACGGTTGTGTGTGTCACCAGTGACAAGTGTTATGAAAATCGCGAACAGGTTTGGGGATACCGTGAAACGGATGCCTTGGGGGATCATGACCCATACGGAGGCAGCAAAGGGGCCGCCGAGCTGGCGATTCGTGCCTACCGAGATTCTTTTTTTCCTCCCCGCCGGGTGGAAGAGCATGGCGTGCGCTTGGCCAGTGCCCGCGCGGGCAATGTGATCGGAGGCGGGGATTGGACGGCCGACGCGCTGCTGGTGGATGTGGTGCGGGCCTTGGATCAAGGCCAGACCATTCCCCTGCGGAGTCCGCAAGCATTTCGGCCCTGGCAGCATGTGCTGCAGGCCCTTAGTGGCTACTTGACATTGGCCGGCAGGCTGCTGGATCGTTTTGAGCCGGAGATTTGCAGCGGCTGGAATTTTGGCCCCTTTCCGGGCAGTGAAATTCCCGTACAAGAAGTGGTGGATCTGTTTTTAGCAGAATGGGGCGACGGGCATTGGCAGGACGTGAGCGATCCGCGGGCCCCGCGGGAAGCAACCATCCTGCGGCTGGCGATCGACAAGGCCATTTGGCAACTGGATTGGGCCCCGCGGTGGAGTGTGCGGCGGGCATTGCAAGAGACGGCGACGTGGTATCAGCGTTATTTGGACGGTAGTACCGAGATGCAAGCACTCTGTCATCGTCAAATTGCGGCCTACGAAAATTCGGCACCACTCCGCGAGCAGCTCACCGGGCGTAGTTCGACGGGTTAACTATGAATTTTACCAACTCACGCGCGCTGCAACGCAAGTCGCATCAGCTGATCCCTGGTGGCAGCCATACGTATGCCAAGGGAGACGATCAGTTCCCCGTGGAAAGCCCCGGATTTTTTGAGCGGGGGAGCGGCTGTCAGGTGTGGGACGTGGATGGCAATCAGTTCATTGAGTATGGCATGGGATGCCGGGCCGTGACGCTGGGGCACGCATACCCTGCAGTGATCCAGGCCGTGGCTGCGGTGCTCGACCAGGGTACCAATTTTTCGCGTCCCACTGCCTTGGAGCTGGCCTGTGCCGAAGAATTGTTGGGCCTGATCTCCGGTGCGGAAATGGTCAAGTTCGCTAAGGATGGCTCCTCCACTACCACGGCGGCCGTGAAGCTGGCACGGGCCTCCACGGGACGCGATCGTGTCGCCATCTGTAGCGACCATCCTTTCTTGTCGGTGCATGATTGGTTTATTGGTACCACGGCCCTGGATGCGGGGATTCCCCGGGTGGTCCAAGAGCTGACGGTCGGTTTTCGCTACAATGATCTGGACAGTGTTCGCGAGCTGTTCCAGCGTTACCCCGGGGAAATTGCCTGCGTCATTTTAGAGCCCGCCAAGTACGAGGATCCGTCCGATTATTTTCTGCATCGGGTGCAGGAACTTTGTGAGCAGCACGGGGCCGTGTTTGTGCTGGATGAAATGATTACCGGATTTCGCTGGCATAACGGGGGAGCCCAGGCCTATTACGACATCGTGCCGGACCTGTCTTGCTTCGGAAAAGCCATGGCCAACGGGTTTTCGCTGTCCGCCCTGGTCGGCAAACGCCCACTGATGGAGCTGGGAGGGCTGTTGCACGACCAGCCGCGCGTGTTTTTGCTGTCGACCACCCATGGCGCGGAGTCGACGGGGTTGGCGGCGGGGCTGGCGACCATGCGGGTCTACCAAAATGAACCCGTGGTGGACACGCTCTTTCAGCGCGGTGAGCGACTCCTCGCTGGCATCCAGCAGTCGATTGCCCATCATCAGCTGCAACCCTTCGTGGGGATCCATGGCAAGCCGTGTTGCTTGGTGTATAGCACGCGCGACGAAAATAGGCAGCCGTCCCAGGCCTTCCGCTGCCTGCTGCTGCAGGAAATTACCCGCCGCGGTGTGTTCGGGCCGTCGCTGATTATAAGCTATTCGCACACCGAGCAAGATATCGATCACACGATTCAGGCCTTTCACGAAGCACTCGGGGTATATGCCCAGGCCCTGCGGGAGGGCGTCGAAAAATATCTGGTGGGTCCGCCTTCGCAATCGGTTTACACGCGCACCACCTCCTTGGACAGCTTGCCAGGCTCCCTCAGTCTGTTGCACGACAATGTCCAGACGACCGAGCCCGGACCGCTCGGTGCCACAGCGCGCCACGGCACATCGTAGGGGAGGCCATGAATCACACCTGTCCGCCCGCCAACCCGCACGGTGCCACTGAGCCAGGGCCCGCGATGCTGGAATTCATCGCCCGGCTATTTCCCCTGCATCGCTCCATCACGGGCAGTGGGCTCCGCCAGACCCTGGATCAGATTGCCGAGCACGTGCCACTCCAGGTGCGAGAAGTCCCCTCCGGCACGTCCGTTTTTGATTGGACCGTGCCCGACGAGTGGTCTGTCCGCGAGGCCTGGATTCGCGACGGGGCAGGCCAAAAAGTTCTGGATTATCAGGCTTCCAACTTGCATTTGGTGGCCTACAGCACTGCCTTTCAGGGCCGTCTGCGGTGGCCGGAACTGAAGCAGCACCTGCATACCCTACCGGCCCATCCGGACTGGATCCCCTATCGAACCGCCTACTACGATCGGAACTGGGGATTTTGTCTGACCCATCGGCAGCTGGAGCAACTCGACCAACATCCAGATCGCGAGTACGACGTATTGATTGATGCCAGCTTGACCGCTGGATCGCTGTCCTATGGAGAAGTGGTGTTGCCGGGCAAGACTTCTGAGGAGGTGCTGATCTGGGCCCATGTCTGCCATCCGTCCTTGGCCAATGACAACCTCTCCGGAGTGGCGGTCGCGACCTGGCTGGCCAAGTCGCTGGTGGCAAGGCCACGCCGGTACACCTATCGCTTTGTATTTGCCCCGGCCACCATCGGGGCCATTACCTGGCTAGCGCATCACGAGGAGCAAGCCCAGGCCATCCGGCATGGCTTGGTCCTGACCGTACTCGGCGACCAGGGGGCCAGCACGTACAAGCGGAGTCGACGAGGAGATGCCGAGATCGACCGTGCCGTGGAGCGGGTGCTGGCGGAGGCGGGGACTCCCTATCAGGTCCGCGATTTCTCACCTGTGGGTTACGACGAACGGCAATTTTGTTCTCCCGGTTTTAACCTGCCCGTCGGTTGCCTGATGCGGACTCCCAACGGTGAGTATCCCGAATACCATACCTCGGCCGATAACTTACAGCTCATCGACGAGGCGTCCCTGGTCGATTCCTGGAAAAAGTGCCAGGCTGTGGTCCAGCTGTTGGAACACAACTACGTGTATCTCAATTTGCGTCCCCAGTGCGAACCCCATCTCGGACGGCATGGGCTGTACCACGCCTGGGGGCAGGCGGAAACCCCACCGGATTTCCAGCGGGCGGTCCAATGGGTGCTCAACTACGCCGACGCGCGGCACTCGCTGTTGGATATTGCTGAATTGAGCGGCTTGGACTTCCAGACGCTGGCCGTGGCAGCTGAGAAACTTGTTGCGTGTGAGTTGATGCAACGAGTGCAACGATTGTAGGGATCAAATAGCTGCCCTCGCGTGTTCCCGTGCAAAGCCGTTGAGAGCGAACACAAGGAGAGTAGTTCGGTAGGGGGGATGCGTCGCGCGATACGCATTCGCGTGGGCAAAAAAGTTTCCTTGGGGGCAGCGGCCAAATATACTGGGACTAGTCTCTTGGTCACTTTGAGTAATAAATAATCAAGCCGATCCACAATTTCAGGTATTGACTCGCCAATCGCTCCCTTTTTCCTTCCTGAGATGGCGGCCTCCGGCCGCTATCTCAGGAAGTGCAAACGAGATAAACACGATGAACAACACTTTGGCAATCCGTGATGATCTGGCAGTGAAGTTAGGCGATTATGCCTGCCGTTTCTGTCATTCCCAAGACCTGCATACCTTTGTGGATTTGGGCATGTCCCCGCTCTGTGAGAGCTTTGTCACTGCGGAGGATTATGCCCAGGGGGAGTCGTTTTATCCCCTGCATGCCTTGGTGTGCGGCTCCTGTTTTCTGGTGCAGGTGCCTGAGATTGTGAGCGGCACAGAGATTTATGGTGGTGAGTACGCCTATTTTTCATCTTTTTCCGATAGTTGGCTGCGTCATGCGGCCGATTACGCCCGGATGATTACCGAGCGTTTGCAGCTGGGCCGAGAGAGTTTGGTGATCGAGCTGGCCAGCAATGATGGTTATTTACTCAAAAATTTCGTGGCAGCGGGGATCCCCTGTTTGGGCATTGAACCGGCTGATAATATTGCCGCGGTGGCTATGGAAAAGGGAGTGCCCACGCGGAATGTGTTTTTTGGCACCGAGACTGCCCGCCAATTGGTGGCCGATGGCATGCGTCCCCATTTGTTGGTGGCCAACAATGTGATTGGGCACGTGCCGGACATCAATGATTTTGTGGCCGGCTATAAAATTCTCTTGCATGCGGAGGGTGTGGCCACGGTCGAGATTCCGCATCTGCTGCATCTCGTCCAGGGGAACCAGTTTGATACGATTTATCAGGAGCATTACTGCTACTATTCGTTGTTGGCCTTGCAGAAAATTTTTGCCTACCATGGTTTGACTCTGTTTGATGTGGAAAAAATCCCCACCCACGGTGGATCGCTCCGTTATTACTTCTGTCATGCAGAGAACCAGCAGCGCACAGTCCGCGACGCGGTGCATGAGCTGGCCCGGCAAGAACGCGACGCGGGGTACGAAGACCTGGAAATCTACCGGAGCTACAAGAAAAAAGTTATTGAGACCAAGTACCAGTTGTTAGAGTTCTTGGTGGCAGCCAAGCGTCAGGGCAAAACGATTGCTGGCTACGGTGCTCCCGGCAAGGCCAGTACCTTGCTGAACTACTGCGGTGTCCGTGAGGATTTTATAGACTATGTTGTGGATCGAAATCCCTACAAGCATGGCAGGTTTCTGCCGGGCGTACGGATCCCCATTCATGCCCCCGAGAAACTAGCCGAAACCAAGCCCGATCTGATCATGATCTTGCCGTGGAATTTGAAAGATGAAATTGTCAGCCAGTTGGAATACACGCGCGCCTGGGGCGCCCAGCTGTTTGTTCCCATCCCCGAGGTTTCCCTCTGCTAACATGGTTTTGCCTGTGGCGCTGCCAACCTGTTTGAGGAACGCTCCGTTATGAAAGTTGTTTTGTTTTGTGGTGGCTTTGGAATGCGGCTCCGAGAGTACTCTGAGGCGATTCCCAAGCCGATGGTCAAGATCGGCTACCGGCCCATCCTGTGGCATGTGATGAAGTACTATGCCCATTTTGGACATACGGACTTCATCCTCTGTTTGGGATGGCAAGCCAATGTGATCAAAGAATATTTTCTGACCTACGACGAATGCTTGTCGAACGACTTTGTGTTGAGTGCCGGCGGTGATTCGATTAAGTTGCTCAACAAGGATATCAACGATTGGAACATCACCTTTGTGGACACGGGCATGCAGGCCAACATTGGCCAACGCTTGAAAGCCGTGCAGCCGTACCTGGAGGGTGAAGAGACGTTTTTGGCCAACTACACCGATGGCCTTTCCGACTTGCCGCTACCGCGGATGATTGATTTCCATCAGCAGGCAGGTGCCACGGCCACCTTTTTGTCGGTCCGCCCCACGCACAGCTTTCATACGGTGACCGCCAACGCAGCAGGGCAAGTTTCCAAGATCCAGGCCATTCACGAGATGGACGAATGGATGAATGCTGGGTATTTTGTGCTGGATCAAAGGATTTTTGACTATCTGCAAGAGGGGGATGAACTGGTCGATCAGCCCTTTCAACGTTTGGTGCGGGAAGGGGCCTTGAGCACGCTGAACTACGAGGGTTTTTTCGCCTGCATGGACACCTACAAGGAGATGGAAATCCTGCAAAACATGCACGCCCGGGGTCAGACGCTGTGGGAAGTCTGGAATCAGTCGCAAATCCCTACCGAGCATCCTGGAGGTTGTCCCGGCGGGCACGAGCAGCCAGCAGCGGATTTTACGAGGAACCTGCCACGTTAGGCATCCCTGTGCCAGCGTCCGTCGTAGTTTCAGCTTTGCCTCGCGGGACTCCATCGTATTTACTTGGAACAACAAAGGTACGGAAGCATCCATGCCCTGCACTGATTTCTTTACAGGCCTGCGTTCGGTGCTCTGTGTGGGAGCGCACCCGGACGATATTGAAATTGGTTGCGGTGGTACGCTGCTGGAGCTACTGCGCCAGTCGCCGGCGGCACAGATTACGTGGTGCGTGCTCAGCGGCCAGGGGCGTCGCCGCGAAGAAGCGGAGGCCAGTGCCACGCGCTATCTGGCACAGCATGATTCGGCGACGATCGAGCTCAAACAGTTTCGCGACAGCTTTTTTCCCTACCAGGGGGCGGAGATTAAGGAGTATTTTCAGGGGCTGGCGGCCCGGCTGAATCCAGAGCTAATTTTTACGCACCGCTTGGAAGACCGCCATCAAGACCATCGCTTGGTGGCCGAGCTGACCTGGAATGCGTTTCGGCAGCAGACAATTTTGGAGTACGAAATTCCGAAGTACGAAGGGGATTTAGGGCACCCGACTGTTTACGTTCCGTTAAGTCAGGCGCTGTGTGAGCAGAAGATCGCGTTTTTGGGCGAGGATTATGCTACCCAGCAAGAGAAATCCTGGTTTACCGAAAGCACTTTCTGGGCCCTGTTGCGTCTCCGCGGCATGGAGACGCCAGGTCCTGCGGAATACGCCGAGGCCTTCACCTGCCGGAAACTGATGTTGGGAACGGTTCCCGTGCGTCCCGCGCAGGCGGGAATCTAGGAGCCCGTACCCCTGCCGTCCTTCCCCCCCTACCGTCATTCCCGCGCAGGCGGGAATCTAGGAGCCCGTACCCCTGCCGTCATGCCCGCGCAGGAATCCAACAGCCCTCA
>CAMYJY010000096.1 GCA_947258835.1 uncultured Pirellulales bacterium | reverse complement strand
GCGGCAGGTAAGTTTTTACCTGCCGCGTGATCGAAAATCCCAGCGAAGCGACTCCATTGGGCTGTCGATGGGTAAGTTCTCATCTGCCCAACGCCTAAAGCTCCCCAGAAACCTCTTGTGACTGCGTCACATCGGTAGGCTACCGCCAACCGATGCCACCCGCGCGTGTTCCATTTCTGCCAGTTATCCGGCAAGCTGGGGTTGTCTGAGCTACAATTGAGGGTACCAAAACGCGGACCTATTATTTCCAAAGGCCTAATGAACTATGTACCGCACCGCGAGACTTCTGCTAGCCAGTTTGTTTTCCACCGCGATGATCGCGCTAGCGCTGCCCACCCACGGGCAAGTTCGCGAGACAGACGCTCAAGACCAGAACGTCACGGCACGGGACCGTACGCAGCCAGCCCTCGCGCGCGCGGAGGTCGAGGCCGCGCTGGCTACCATTGAAGCGGACTCAGGGATGGAGCAGTCCGTGAAGGATCTGCTGCGCGCCAAACACAAGCAGACCATCCAACTGCTGGAAGAGGTCGACGACCTGGCCGCGCAGGCCAAGAAATACGGAAAATCCCTCAGCCAGGCACCAGCCGCCACCGCGGAGCTGCGCGCCCAGTTGGAGAAGCTCCCCCCTGTCCCAAGCGCTGCGGACATCACGGCACCGCAGGATCCTGACACTCTGCAGCAAGTCCTGGACACCCAGCGGGCCGAACTGGGCGCGTTCACCAAGCAGTTGTCGGATGTTTCCGCGGAGCTGAGCCTGGTGGAACAGCGGCCAGCTGAAATCAGTGTGCGAATTCCCGAGGTGAAACGCGAGTTGGCCGACATCCGCCAGGAGTTGGCCGCGTCGGACCCCCAGGCCACGTCACCAGGGCGTGTCGCGGAGCAGTTTTTACTGCAGGCCCAGGCCCTCAAGCTGCAGCGTGAGCTGGAAATGCTTGAGCAAGAACAGCTCAGCCAGTCGGTACGTCGCGGCCAGCTGCAGGCCCAGGAAAAACTTCTCACGCGTCAAGTTGAGAACACCTCGGCGACGGTCGCCGCCTATGAGGCATTCGTCAAGAAGAGCGTCATTGAAGTCGCCCAAGACATTGGTGTGCAGGCCGGAGCACTCAGCGGGCAGGTCGAGGACCAGGAGGCGGCCGCGTTGGCAGCAGAAGTCCAGGAACTGGCGAGTCAATTGAAAGGCGTGCTGCGAGATCGACAGCGTATCACCACGGCCAAGGCGGACATCACCGCCAAATTGCAGGGCCTGACGCACAGATACGACAGCATCAAAAAACAGCTGGCGTTGGACCCACCCGGTGTCGAGATGGCTCAAGTGTTGATCGACTTGCGTGCGCTGCTGTTCCGACAAGCAAGCGAGGTGGCGGAAATGCGATCTTGGCCGATGCTGGCCAAGGCGCGGCTGGCCTTGGTGCAAGTGGATGCCAAGATCGATGACCACAAGAACTTGCAAAAACAATTGGCGGACCACCCGTCCGCAGCAGTGCCAGACCTGCTGGCCAAGCGTGGCGAGGTACTTGGCATACTGCAACAACAGTACTTGGATCTCATTCCCATCCAGGCAGCACTCGACAGTGAGACGCGGCTGTATCTCCAGCAAGCGGAGGAGGTGCGAGGGGATATCACGCAACGATTGTTCTGGATTCGCAACTCCCCAGCCCTCGGCCTGCGTACCATGAGCGAAATTCCGCGGGGGCTGGGTTGGACATTGAGTCGCGAGCATTGTCTAGAGTGCATCCAGGCCCTGTGGATCACCACCACGCGAGCGCCTCTGAGCAGTGCGCTCGTCGTCCTCTCCGTAGTCGCGCTCTTTGTCTTCCGACCGCGGATCGTAGCTGCCCTCCAGCACAGCGGGGAGGGCGTGGGCCGGGTTTCCACGGATCGGATTGGTTTGACCGGAAAAGCGGTGGTGTGGACGATCTTGCTGTCCCTACCAATCCCACTGCTGGTCGGCGGCATCACCGTGGCGCTGGCGCAGGTCGACACCCAGAGCATTTGGCTCCGCGACGTCAACCGAGGTCTGCCAGCGGTGTTGCTGGTCATCGGGGCGACGATGGGGATTGCCGCCTGCTGTTACCCAGGTGGGTTGGCGGACGTGCACTGTGGTTGGCGGCAGGAAACGCTGCGTTGGCTCAGGCCTTGCAGCCGCTGGTGTGCTCTGATCTATGCTCCCTGGACGTTGCTGGCGTTTAGCACGATTTCCTCGGAGTCAGGCCGTTTTCTCCATAATTTTGGTCGCGCCAGTTTATTATTCTCACTTGGCTGGCTGTTGTGGCAGCTGGCGCGATTGCTCTCTTCCTCGGACCTGTTTGCAAAACCAACCACGCGCGCGCAGCTCACCCAAGCGGTTAGGCGGTGGCGGTATCGGGGAGTCTTGCTAGTCCTTGGCTGCCTGTTGGGGCTCATCGTGCTGGCGGTGAATGGGTACACGCTGACCACCTTGCACGTAAGTTTCGCCCTCGTGATCACGGCCATTCTCATTATTGTCGGGGTCATGCTGTACGCCTTCACGCTCCGCTGGTTCCAGATCGAGCACCGGAAATTAGCGCTGGCCGAGGCCCTGGACAAACGACGAGCGCGCCAGGAAGCGGCTGCCAAAGAAGACCAGCAAGAGGATTCCCCGGAGATGATTGCCGTGGACATCAATGAGCAGGAGCTGGCATTGGATGCTGTCGGAGAGCAAACGCGGTCCGTACTCCGGTTACTTTTTGGTCTCGGCATTGCCACCGCGGTCTTTTCTTGGTGGTCCGCGACGCTGCCCCTGGTCTCCTACCTGGATACCATCCGAATTCCTTTGACGACGGGTTTTACGTTGCTGGAATTCATCCAAGCCCTGCTGCTATTAGCGGGCACGTGGCTGGTGACAAAAAACCTACCCGGCATTTTGGAATTAACGTTCCTGCGGGCAACCCCACTGGACTCCGGCACCCGCCATGCCATTACCACCATCTGCCAGTATGCGGTAGCAGCCACCGGTTTGATCTTGTTTTCCAATGTCCTCCGTCTGGACTGGGCCAAATTCGGCTGGATTGCCGGCGGCCTCAGCGTGGGTATCGGGTTCGGTATGCAAGAAATCGTCGCCAATTTCGTGTGCGGTTTGATTTTGCTGTTTGAACGTCCGATTCGCGTGGGCGATGTGGTCACGGTGGAGGGCACGACAGGCACGGTGACTAGGTTGCAGATGCGGTCCACGACGATCACGAACTGGGATCGTCAGGATTTCGTGGTGCCCAACAAGACGCTGATTACCGGGACGATTCTCAACTGGACGCTCAGTGCCTCGCTGAACCGGATCGTAATTCCCGTCGGCGTGGCCTACGGCAGCGACACGGAACGTGCCCGCCAAATCCTGCTGGAGGTGGCCGCGGAGCACCCGCGGGTCCTGGAGGATCCAGCGCCGCTGGCCAGTTTTGAAGAGTTTGCCGACAGCGCGCTGAACCTGGTGCTGCGGGCCTATCTCCCGGATCTCGACAATCGTTTGGGCACGATTACGGAATTGCATACGGAGATCGATAAGCGATTTGCCGCCGCCGGCATCCAGATTCCCTTCCCCCAGCGCGACGTGCATCTCCACCACAGTGCGCCCTAAGCGTCATGCTCTTTGGCAAGCACTGCCTCCATTATGAGCCATCCCCTAGAAACACGTACGACATCAGTTCTTGGGAGCAGTAATCAAATGCAACCGCGAAAGGTAGTCGAAGTCGCGTGCATTGTGGGTCACCAGCGGAATATCGAGAGCAACAGCAGTCGCTGCAATCCAGGCGTCCGCGGTTTTTAACACTCGTCCTACCGACTTCGCTTCCCAAATCACCTGTGACGGTTGTCAGCATGCAAGAAGGAAAGAAACTGGTCTGTGGTTTCTTCCGGCGGGAAGAAATCAGCCTTCAAATCTTTAAAGTCTTTTACTGGCCCAATTCCCTGCTCGACCGCTAGATCATCAATGTCAACATGTTCAGGCATTTGCTGGATCGTCGAGGAGGAAAGATCCGTGGGCAACACAGCCGCCGCTTCGGCAATGATATCATCCACCGAATCGTAACGCCCCGTGGCAAGCACCAGCTTTAAAAGCTTTTCGGTATTTTCGTTCAGTTCGATATGCACGGTCACTCTCCTCTTTGCCTTCAGCGCGTGCCGTTTGTGCAAGGCTTCGCTCACAATTCTAGTCTATCATATTACGAAAGCCCTCCCATACCCCCGCTGCCACCCGTGAGAATACACGGCAGATGGGCTGCTCAGCCATCCTCGCAGTTGGTAAGTTCGCGCGTCGTATTCCGGCTTGATCCTCTCCTCCGCATCCTGAAAAACGCTCTACCCAATTGCTTCGAATTCCAGCGCAATCACTTCCATCTCTGCGTTGAACATGGATGGCTGGCGGTGGACGACCGCTTGAAGCTGGTCGGTCAGTCCGAGCGTATCCCCTGTGTTGATCGGTTTGGGCTGCGTGATTTGGTAGTGGGCGATGTTGTAGGCAAAGGTCAGCATCTGTTGGGCTTCCCCGGAGAAATGAGCGATCTCCAGTTCCGTGTAGCCCAGGGCCTCCAGCCCTGTCGTGTAGAGCCGGAGAGAATCCGCCGCCAATCGTTCCACGCGAAAGTCGACCCACAGAAACAAGGGCAAATCCTCCTCCGTCAGCTGCACGGCTTGGTCGACAAAGGCCGGCACGGGATGCACCAGTCGACCGGGTCCCCAAAACACACCGCAGGCCGGCGTGTGCTGGACTGCCGCCGTTACCAGCTTGGTGAGCAGGGTACTCTTCTCCAGCGTCTGACCGCCTTCGTCCACCAACGTCACGAGCAAATGCGCCTGGTGCGGCCGCAGGACTTCCGCCGCCTCCGGCCAATACCAGGCCGTGGCACACGGTCCTTTCAGTTGCGACCAGGGCACGGGGCGATCCACGAGCGTGATGGCGGCCGTGTCATCCCCCAGGGTCAAGGTGAGCAGTTTGTCGGTGCTGCCCGCTGCCTGCGGCGTGTCATTAAAATGCTGCGCCAGGGCACCGGACAAGGCGTCGAAGGCGGGCAACTGCGGCTGGCCGAGCAACACCAGGGCCAACCAGCGAAGTGGATTATCCATGACCCTAGTCTCCAGCAGGGGGGTGGGCTGCGGGGGTGGCCTGCGCCTGCACAATTCGAGGATGTTCGGCCAAATCGTTGATGGTCTGCCGCCGCTCCAAACCGGCCGCGCGGGCGACAATCTGCTCCACCAGGGCTGCATTGGAGGGGCCGACCTCCAGCAACAGCCAGCCACCGGGACGGAGCCTGGCGGCCGCCTGCGGTATCAGTCGCTGGATCACCTCCACCCCCTGCTCTCCCCCATCCAGTGCCAGATGGGGTTCGTAATCGCGAATTTCCGTGGGTAAGCCCAACATTTCGCTGGTGGCGACGTAGGGCGGATTACTGAGAATCATGTCGAACTGCTTGGCTGCCGGCAGCTCCGCCAGGAGATCGCTCTCCAAAAACTCAATGCGGTCATGCACCGCCTGGGCCACCGCATTCTGGCCTGCCACCTCCAGCGCCGCGGGGCTGATGTCCAGGGCCGTCACGTGGCACGTCGGCATGTGCTTCGCGCAGCAAACCGCCAACACCCCGCTTCCGGTACCGACATCCGCCAAGCTGCAGGCAGACTCGTCTAGCAAATCCTTCCAGATATCCAGCGCCCGCACCACCATCAGTTCGGTTTCGGGGCGGGGAATCAGCACCGCGGGTGTCACGACAAACGGCAGCGAAAAAAACTCCCGCTGTCCTACCAGATAGGCCACGGGCGTGCCCTCGGCACGCCGCCGCACCAGCTCACGAAAGGCCGTCCGCACGGATGCGGTGGGCTCTTCCGCAAAGGCTGTGTACAGTTCAATCCGAGGACAATCCCGCGCGCTGGCCAACAGCACCTCCGCATCCAAACGCGGACTGTCATATCCTTTGTCACGCAGAAAATCGGTCGTCCAGGTCAAGAGACGGCCGATAGTCCAAGTCGGGGCGGTGGTGGAATCGGGGGCTGACATAGGGCAGGAGAGCCGCGGGGCGGGAATCCAGGGCGGTCGTTGTTGAGCGGAAGTCGGATCGTATCTTCAGCAGCTCCAAGCAGGACATGCAGAGTTTCTGCTCCGCTCCGCACATGGCAAACAGCACGAACTGCCACGCTGGCAGTTCGTGCGCATCCAGCTAGCCATCGGCGCCAAAGGCGCTGCGTAGTTGCTGCCGGTCGTATTCCATTAAGGCGTCGGTCACCACTTGCATATTACCGGCCAGGATCTGATCGAGCTTATAGAGGGTGAGACCGATGCGATGATCGGTCACACGATTTTCGGCGAAGTTGTAGGTCCGAATACGTTGGCTCCGATCGCCCGAACCCACCAAGGTCTTCCGCTCCTCAGCCCGTTTTTGTTGTTCCGCCTGCCGCTTGCCTTCGTAGACCCGTGTCTTCAATTCACGCAAGGCCTTGGCCAGATTCTTATGCTGGCTTTTTTCGTCCTGGCACTGCACCACGATTCCCGTTTCGTGGTGCGTCAGCCGAATGGCCGATTCGGTCTTATTTACGTGCTGGCCGCCCGGACCACTGGCATTGAATTTATCAATGCGGTAGTCGTCGGGTTTCAGGTTGATTTCCACATCCTCCGGCTCGGGCATCACCGCCACGGTCGCCGCCGAGGTGTGAATGCGGCCCTGGGTTTCCGTTTGGGGCACCCGCTGGACGCGATGCCCACCACTCTCGTATTGGAGCTCGCGATACACGCCCTCCCCGGAAATGGCCAGCATGATTTCTTTAAACCCGCCCAATTCCGTGGGGCTGTGGTTCAGAATCTCGACCTTCCAACGCTTGGGTTCCGCGTGATGCTTGTACATCTCGTACAGATCCCGCGCAAACAGAGCGGCCTCGTCGCCCCCGGTTCCCGCGCGAATTTCCATCACACAACGCGTGCGGTTGGCATCTTCGCCTCCGATGGTCTGCTCCAAGAGATCATCCCACAGGGCCTCCCGCTGGGCGGTCAACTCGGGCAATTCGGCCTCCGCCAACTCCCGCATCTCCGGGTCATCGCCGCAGGCCATTTCGCGGGCTTCATTAATCTCGACCAGAATCTCTTTAAAGCGGCGGTACTTCGTGGCCAGTTTGGCCAGGGAACCGTGCTCGCGGGCCACCGCGGCCAACCGGGAGGAATGGGACAGCACCTCCGGATCCACCAACTGGGCCGCAAGTTCGTCGAAACGACAGAGCTTTTCTTCTAGGAGCTGGCGCATGGCCGGAATCCGATCAAGCCAAATCTAGCTGTATTGCATGCTGTTGCTGAGATAGCGGCCGGAGGCCGCTATCTCAGCAAGGAAAAATGGACCGCCCACACGACAAAACTGTCAACTTTCGGCCCAGCTCGGTCGCTTTCTCTGGGAGGGAGCACGCAACCGGAAACATCGATAATT
>CAMYJY010000095.1:9454-12783 GCA_947258835.1 uncultured Pirellulales bacterium | reverse complement strand
GGATCAGAAACAAAAACGTCATGATCGCGCCATGCAGCGTGAAAAACTCGTTGTAGCTGTCTTCGCTCAAAAATGCCTTGTCCGGTGTGAACAATTCTAGACGGATCGCCAGCGCGATCAGACCTCCGAGCAAAAAAGTCGTCAAGATACCGGCGAGGTACATGACCCCGATCCGTTTATGGTCGAGGGTCACCAGCCAGCTCCGCCAACCGCGATCGCACGTCAGGTAGTTGTCATCATGCACTGCGGTAGTCGCCCCGTTGCTACCCGGGCTTACCCCATTCTTTGTCGTGGCCATCGGATTTCCATGGTTCGTACTAGTTACTCGTTGGGATCGGCCGGACTCTGGCCGCCCTCAACAACGCTGGGGTCGACTGCGACAGGAGCATCCTCGCCACCAGGCGGATTCCCAGCTTCCCCTTCCGATGGGTCCTCGGCACCGGAGAGGATTTCGTTTTCCTCCGCCAGGCCCGGCCCCTGATCGGACAAACTCTTGATGTAGGCGATCAAGGCCAGGATTTCCTCGTCCTTCAACTGGCCCTGATAGGTCGGCATGACCGGCTTGTACCCAGCGCGCACCTTGGCTTGCGGCTCCAGGATGGACTCGCGGAGATAGTTTTCGTCCACCAAGACCTGCTCGCCATCCTCCATCTCCTGCTGCGTGCCGTAGGCATTTTTGAAGGAGGGGCCAACTTTGGCGGATCCATCGATGGAGTGGCACTGGACGCAACCGCGGCGGGTGTACAGCACCTCGCCGGCCTCCACGGGCGTCATGGTGTTGAGCAGGTTGGCGGCGTTTTCCAGCCAGCCCTCAAACTCGCCGGAGCGGTGGACCACGACTCGGGCCAGCATCGTGGAGTGCTGGGTGCCACAGTACTCGGTGCAAAAGAGCGTGTAGTCGCCCGGGGTGTGGGCTTCGAACCAAGTCGTGCCATAACGTCCGGGAATCACATCTCGCTTGAGGCGAAAAGCGGGAATGTACAGGCTGTGGATCACGTCGTCCGACGACATCACCAGGCGTACCGGCCGGTCCACGGGGACGTGTAAATTATTGTCTATGTGGCCGTTGGGATACGTAAAACTCCAACTCCATTTCTTGGCGGTCACCTGGATTTCATAACTATTGTCGGGTGGTAACCGCATGTCCAAAAAGGTGACGAACCCCCAGAAGAAAATCACGCCCACCAGGATCGCCGGGATCACCGACCAGACGATTTCCAGCAGATTGTTGTGAGCCGGCGATGGTTGGGCCGGCACGCCCGGACGCTGGCGGTACTTCCACACAAAGCCGAACATCGCCACCACGATGATGGCAAAAAATACTATCGAAATGGACAGAATAAAATAAAACAGATCATCCACCGCGCCGGCAGTCGTGGACCTGGGAGCGGGAAA
This sequence comes from uncultured Pirellulales bacterium, assembly GCA_947258835.1. GTDB lineage: Bacteria > Planctomycetota > Planctomycetia > Pirellulales > Lacipirellulaceae > Bythopirellula. The sequence continues at coordinate 11,388 of CAMYJY010000095.1, read as the reverse complement.
CAGCCCGTCCCCAGCCGCCGCCAGCGGCAGATTGAAAAACAGCTTGTGGGCGAAATACGCTAGGTTCATCCGACCTCCTCCGAGATATCACCCGCTGCGTGGGCATGACGACGCCTGAGCCACACCGGTATCAACCCCAAGGCCAGCACCGTAACGGTCAGGCCCGCACCCACCTTCATCAAGCGGCGGGCCACGGGGGCATACCGACCAGAGGTCTCATCGTAGTGGAAGCAGTACAGCAGCACCCGATCAAGTGTCGTGCCAACCTTCCCCTCCCCTGCCTCGACCATCGCCAACTTGAGTGTCTGGGCGGGATACAACACGCCGTACAGGTAACGGGAAACGCGGCCCTCCGGCGTGCAGACCATCACCGCCGCCGCATGGGCGTATTCGTCACGTTCAGCCACGTATTTGTAGCGAAACCCCACCGTATCAGCGAGCTGCTCAATGGCGGGCTGCTGGCCAGTCAAAAAGTGCCATCCGGGAGCTGTTCCCGGGCGGTTGTACTCTTTCACGTAACGCTGCTTCACTTGACGGGCACGCTGGGGAGTTTCCAGGGGGTTGATGCTCACGCTACACACCTGAAATTTTTCGCCAACGTCCCAGCTTAGCTCCCGCAGGCCATCGACCAAACCGTTCAACTGCAACTGGCACAGCATGGGACAGTCGGAGTAGTTGAGCGAGAGGAGCACGGGCCGCTCGCCGTCGAACAAGTCGCCCAGGCGCATCTCCTTACCGTCCGCATCGCGAAAGGTCAGTTCCAGCGGCAACTCCGCATCGAGTTGCTCATCAATGCCCACACCCTCTAGCGAGTCGAGCTCTTCATTAATTTGGGCCGCTACGCTGCCACTAAGGCAGAGGATGACGCATAGGCATAAGATCTGGTATCGCATTACCGCCCCCCATTTTCCCCGGAGACATCCGGGGTAGATTGACTGCTGCGCTGCTCTCGCACGACCAAGCGCATGGCCCGTTCGATGGGAATGGTCACCACGCCCTGCTCGCGATTGGCCCAGCTATACCGCGCCAGCTTGGCATTCTGTTCGGCCAGTTTGCTGTCAGCATCCGCCGTGGGGGCCTCCACAACCTTCAGCTCCATCTGGGCAGCAAAATACTGGTAGTACAGGGCCTGCACCGCGAACACGGAGGCGAAGGTCAGCACCACGCTCACCACCCCCACGGTAACGATCATGGGGATATTTAGGTTTTCAGGTTCCGCCATCTTGGTACCTTAACTGCAGTTTCTGAAAAAACGGCCGGAGGCCGTTTTTTCAGAAGTAAATTGATCTGAACCAAAGTCGATCGTGAAAACTGGCCCTTGGGATCATCCCCATAGGCCCCCCTCTTCTATTTCCCCGGTTCAACGCTCCCGTTTTCGTTTCCGAGATGGCGGCCTCCGGCCGCTATCTCAGAAATCAGAGTTAAACATTGTGGAAGGCCACCGATGTGCCCAAGTGCGGGTCTCCAGTCGGTATGAGCGGCGTACCTTTCGTGTTCTTCAAAAAGGCCGCCAACCACACCGCCCCCACTCCCAGCAGCGTCAGGACCTCGGGCAAGCCCAGCGCGATCCCATCCGGCGAGGCGTTGGGAAGGATCTGCCAATACAGGTCGACCCAGTGCATCACCAGTAACAACACGCACCAAAAAACGAGGCCCCGGCGGTTGCGCCGCACGTGCCGGGACATGAATCCAAACAAAGGCAGTAAAAAGTGACCCAAGATCAGCAGCAGGCCCACGTATTGCCAGCCGTGCTCCTGTCGGTGTAGGAACCACACCGTTTCCTCCGGGATATTGGCGTACCAAATCAACAAAAACTGAGAAAAAGCGATGTAGGCCCAAAACAACATAAAACCATAGAGGAGTTTTCCCAAATCGTGATAATGTTCGGTCGTGATGGCTTGCCGCATAAATCCATACCGCTGCAAGGTGGCCAG
>CAMYJY010000095.1:0-9420 GCA_947258835.1 uncultured Pirellulales bacterium | reverse complement strand
TGAACCAATGGGGGTCGAGTGACATAATCCAATCGAAAGCGGCGATATTGATCGTGGCGGCATAAGCCAGCATGGCCGGTCCACTCCACTTCCGCATTTTGGCCGCGGCCACCCCATCGTTGGAGCTGTCTTGGGCCAGGGATTGTGTGCGATAAAAACGGGCAATCACAATCCAGACCGCAAAGCACCCCAGGCATCGCAGCACAAAAAACGGTGCGTTGAGGTACGGGGCCTTGCCCTGCAGTAGAGCATCGGTCTCCACCAATGCGGCATCATTCCAGGAATAGAGCTCGGCATTGCCCCAGAGCAGCATCCCCAGGATAGGGAGCATCAGCAGGCCCAGCCACGGAATCGTGGACGTCAGCAATTCCGAGATCCGTCTGGTGACCACACCCCAGCGGGCACCGGTCAGATGCTGCACCACAACAAAAAACAACGCGCCCAGGCTGATGCTTAAAAAGAAACAGATACTGAGCAAGTAGGCATGCAGGAAGCGGCCCATATCCAGCGAGGAAAACCAGCAAATCACCGCGGTCAGGGCCAGGGCTGCCAGCCCGCCACGCAGCAGCAGGGAGGCACTGCGCCCAACATCTCGGACCCGCAAATCCGAGGAGTTTTTGATTTGTTGTAGAACTGCTGCATTCATCTGGCGACTCGTCAATTCAATTCTCGCAGTGTGGGACGGATATCTTCTGGTACGTCCTCCAAGGAAGCCTGCTGGCTCCGCTGCAACGCACGGACATAGAGTACAATCGCCCACCGATCTTCCACGGGGATTTGGTGACCGTAGGCAGGCATTTTACGCACGCCGTTGGTAATCGTGTTAAACAACTGGCCCACGGGCTGCTCGACCACGTACTGCGTGTGTATCGAAGTGGGCGGCACCCACGTGCCTTGTTGCAATTCGATGGCCCGTTGCGAGACGAGGCCATTGCCAAAACCGGCCCGTCCGTGGCACACCGCGCAATGGATGTTGAATCTCTCACGGCCGCGCTCCATCAGCTCCGAAGTCACCCGGAGAGGAATTTCTTCGACCCATTGCCGCGCGTCGCCAGCCGCTGGCTCAGCAGCGGCCGCAGGCTCCACATAACCGAATTCGTACTCAGGATTTGTGGGCAAACTTCCGCGAGGCACGGTGCCGGGAATGCGTGGCCGCATGGCCCTGCCATCGGCAAACAGCTGGGACGTGGTTTGCGACTTGAATTTCGGCTGGAAATCCATGTTGAAGACATTGTGCAGGCGGGGCTTCTCCGACGTGGTGGATCGCGCACCGGCGATAATTAGCGGCGGCAGCACGGCCAGCGAACCGACCACCACCAGGGACATCCCTAGGAAGCGAGGCAACGGCTGCTGCGTGGTGGACTCGGTCAATGTCTCGACCTCGGTGGCACCGGCCTGCCGCAGGGCAGCAGGGGTGGCTTGCGGGTCGAAACTGGGGTCGGTGGCAGCTACCGACAGAAAAAAACCATCGCTGGTGGCACGGGCAAAACGCACGCTCCGCAGCAGCGGGCTGGCCAACCGGGGCAGGCCATTGAGGGCCAACATGCCCAGAAACGCAGCGAAGGCGGCAGACAGCACGATCACCTCAAAGGTCACCGGGATATTGGCCGGCAGACTAAACAGCGGCTTGCCACTGATGAGCATGGGGTAGTCGACCGCATTGGTCCACCACTGAAACGCCAAGATCGAGATCCCGCCCACGAGCCCCGCGGCCAATACCAGCCAGGGCAATCGTGTGGGACGCACCCCCAGCGCTTCATCCAACTCATGGATCGGAAACGGCGTGTAGGCATCCAGGGAGGTATAACCTGCCGAGCGCATGGTGCGCCCCGCCTGAATCAGTTCGTCCTGCGAGGCAAACTCGGCCAGCAGACCGACGGTATGGGACTGGGGCGTGTCAGCGGAGTGCGTAGTCATGCTTGAGGCCCTCCCTCAGCTGAGGCCGTGTTGCCGACCTTGGCGGTCGTATCCGGTTTGGGCATCACGGCCTTCACTTCCGCCATGGCCACCATGGGCAGGTAACGGCAGAACAGCAGGAACAAAGTAAAGAACAGCCCAAAACTACCGATCAGCATCAACACGTCCACCGCCGTGGGCTTAAAATAACCCCAGCTGGACGGCAAGAAGTCGCGGCTGAGTGACGTGACGGTAATCACGAATCTCTCAAACCACATGCCGATATTTATAAAAATGGACACCACCACCATCAGCCACGGCGTGGTGCGAAACTTCTTGAACCAAAACAGCTGCGGCGAGATGACGTTGCAGGTGACCATCGTCCAGTAGGCCCAGGCATAGGGGCCCAGGGCGCGATTGATAAAGGCGAACTGCTCGTAAGGATTGCCACCGTACCAGGCGATGAAGAACTCGATGGCGTAGGCAAAGCCCACCATCGACCCGGTGGCCAGCATAATCTTGGTCATGTTTTCCAGGTGCCGGATGGTGACTAGGTCTTTTAATCCGAAAAACGCCCGGGCAGGCACGACCAGGGTGATCACCATGGCAAAGCCACTAAAAATCGCGCCGGCCACGAAGTAGGGGGGAAAGATGGTGGTATGCCAACCGGGGATTTGGGACACGGCAAAGTCAAAACTAACGATCGTGTGCACGCTCAGGACCAGCGGCGTGGCCAGGGCGGCCAGCAGCATGTAGGCCTTTTCGTACCGACTCCATTGGCGGGCCGAGCCCGTCCAGCCCAGCGCGGCGATGCCGTAGGCCACCTGCCGGACCCGCGTGGTGGCCCGGTCACGCAGGGTGGCCAGGTCGGGAATCATGCCCATGTACCAGAACAGCAGCGAGACCGTGGCATAGGTGGAAACCGCAAACACGTCCCACAGCAGCGGGCTGCGGAAGTTGGGCCACATCGCCAGATGCTGACTGGGATAGGGAGCCAACCAATAGACCAACCACACCCGCCCCACATGTATCCCGGGAAACAGCCCTGCACAGACGACGGCAAAAATCGTCATTGCCTCAGCGAAGCGGTTGATACTGGTCCGCCAGTGTTGTCGGAACAGGAACAGGATGGCGGAGATCAACGTGCCCGCATGTCCGATACCGACCCAAAACACGAAATTAACGATCGGCCAGCCCCAAAATACGGGGGCGTTATTGCCCCACACGCCGACACCCGTGACAAACAAATACCCGACCAGACCAAACAAGATCACCGTCAGGACAGACGATACGGCAAAGGCAACGTACCAGGCCTTCGGCGGCTGGGGGCGTTCCACAATCTGACACACCGTGTCCGTAATGGAACGGTAGTCGTGGTCACCATCCAGGAGGCGATCCGGCGGCAGCTCTGGGTTGAGGGCTAAATTAGCTGTGGACATGAGGACTTCCGTGGTGGGTCTCGGTAGCCGGCGCTGCGAGTAGCGGATGGGGATTCCGCACTCGGGCTAGGTATTTGGTGCGTGGTTTTACATTCAGCTCCGACAGCATGGCGTAGGCCCGCGGGTCGGCGTGCGACGCGGCGACGCGACTCTCCGCGTCGTTCAGGTCGCCAAACTGAATTGCCTGCGTGGGACAAGCCTGCTGGCAGGCGGTCTTGATCTCACCATCGCCGATGGCTCGGCGGTCATTTTTGGCATCAATTTTTCCGCCCTGGATCCGCTGCACGCAGTAGGTGCATTTTTCCATCACACCGCGACTTCGTACGGTCACTTCCGGGTTGACGGCCAGCTGCACCAATTCGTTGCTGGCCTGTTCGAGCTCCGCGTTGTAATTCAAGAAATTAAAACGGCGCACCTTGTAGGGGCAGTTGTTCGCACAGTAACGGGTGCCAATGCAGCGATTGTAGACCATGTCGTTGAGGCCTTCGTCGCTGTGGACGGTTGCGGCCACGGGGCAGACCTGTTCGCAGGGCGCGTTTTCACAGTGATGACAAGCCACCGGCTGGGTGGCGATGTCGGGATTTTCTACATCTCCCTGGAAATACCGATCCACGCGAATCCAATGCATTTCGCGTCCCTTGGCAACTTGCTCCTTGCCCACAATCGGCACATTGTTTTCCGACTGGCAGGCCACCATGCAGGCATTGCAGCCGATGCATTTATTCAGGTCGATGGACATGCCCCAGGCATGACCTTCGTAACTGGGCTCTTCCCACAGCGATTCCAGCGGCGGGTGATGCGTCATGTGCTGAGCGAAGTCAGGATGCGCTTGATATTCTTCCAGCGTTGCCCCGCGCACCAGGTCGCCCGCACGACGTTCCGTTTCTTCCTGACCCACGGTATCGATGGCGTGGTGATCTTGGGTGGTGGCAAACTGGTAGGTGCTGGCGGTAGGCGTGATGGAAAAGTCAGACGTAAAATGGGGACTGCTCGCCGACCGTAAGGGATTCACGTCCACGCCCACGGAGGCGATATCGGAATCGCCACCCACATTGCCGGCGGCGGTACGTCCGTAGCCCAAGGCCACGCCAATCGAGCCTGCCGCCTGTCCCGGCAGGATAAAGGCCGGCAACTCCAAGCGGGCCCCGTTTGTTTTCAGTTGCACGATCGTGCCGTGCTGGATACCGAGTTGATCGGCCGTTTGGGGGCTGAGGATGGCGGCGTTGTCCCAAGTCAGCTTGGTGAGAAAGTCAGGCGTTTCTTGCAGCCAGCCGTTATTGGCAAAGCGTCCATCCAGCACGCTGTCGCTGGGCGTGAACACCAGCTCGCTGTCAGCTCGTGGTTGCTGCACAATCTCCTGCACCCACTGCTGACGCTGATTTGCCGCTACGCTCGCAGGCTGCTCCAGCGGAAACGTCGTCGAGGAAATAAAACCCTCATGCAGGAGGGCGGGCCAGGCGTCGCTGCGATTCCCCAAGTACGTGGCCAGGGCCTCCCGCACGATTTGTTGGGCATCACGTTGGTCGTCACACAGCAGGGCCAGCACTTCCAGCGGGGACTTGCCGTTGAGCAAGGGGGCAATGAGAGGCTGGGCGGCGGACACGGTACCATCCCAGCCGCGAACATCGCCCCAGGCTTCGTAGGGGTGGGCTTGGGGCAGGTGCCACTGGCACAGTTGGGCGGTTTCGTTTTCGTAGAGGCCCAGCTGGATGGTGGTGGCGACCTGGGCCAACCCTCCGCGAAAATCCAAGTCTCCCGGTACGTCGTAGGCAGGATTGCCACCCAGGATGAGTAGCGTATCCACGCTACCGTTCTGCATGGCGTTTACCAACTGCTCCAGCGAGGCAGCACCTGCGATTTGTGTGGGATCTTGGGTAAGTAGAACAGTCTGACCGATATTTCCAAGGGCCTGATTGAGGGCGTGGGCCAAGGCGTGTACCGCGACCGGCTGGGAGGGGCCCAGGGCGACCACGGCCTGTCCTTGATTGGCAACCAGATCGAGGGCCAGTGCCTGAGCAAAATCCTGCTCTCCAGCGGGCAAGGCGGGCAGATCGGCATTGGCTTCCGCCGCTCCCAAATCAGCTCGCACGAGGGCATCCACGTGGGCCAACAGGAGGCCGATGTCTTGCGACTTGATAGGCAGTCGGTGATCGGCCGCGGCACCGGTGAGAGAAAACTGGCTTTCGGCGGCGTAAACGCGGCTCATGCCATCGCCGGGCTCACGACCGGTGGCGAATCCACGGGCATGCGCGAGCGCGTGCGGGTGTAGGCCCAGCAGATCTTCGTCAAAGCTGGCGATAATTTTGGCGCCGTCCAGGTTGTAGCGGACCCGCCAGGGCTGGCGCCAGGCCAACGCCGCGCCGTCCGTCTGCTGCTGACGCGAGAGGGGCGCGTAGGTGTGGATGGTGGCTTGAGGGTAGCGTTGTTGGAACTTACGCAGCATGGTCTGCACGGCGATGGACGAGGTGGGCTCAATTAAGAGCCGTAGACCTTGGCCAGCCTGTTTTGCTAGTGCTGCAAAATGTTCCGCGGCAAACTCCTCAAACTCCTGCCAAGAACGACTGAAGGACTGCCGGCCATCGATTTGGCGGGCGGCGGCGCTGCGATCGGGGTCGTAAAGATCCAGAATCGTGGCCTGGGAGAGGGCGTCCGAAACGCCTTGGCTGGCCGGATGATCCGGATTGCCTTCGATCTTGATGGGTCGTCCGTCGTAGCAGGTGACCAGCAGGTGCCGGGGCATGCCGGCGATTTCGATCGAGGTGGCAAAGAACTCGGCCTCTCCCGGGACGCGGTTTTCGGGACGCACGGCAAAGGGGGCGATTTTTTCTTGCTCCCAGCGACAGCCCGCCAATCCTCCCAGGGCCAGCGAGGCCCCCATCAACTGCATCCATCGTCGCCGGGAGAGACCTTCGGGAAACTCCGACGCGGCCTCGGGGAATTCGCGGTGGAGGAACTCGCGAAACTCCGGTGTATCTTGGAGTTCATCCAAGCTCCGCCAATAGTTTTTTCCGGTCGTGGTGGTCATCGGTGGCACGTTGAGCAGTTGGTGTTGGGGTTGATGTCGCATTCGGCACGAAGGCGTGCCCCCAGCGCTTGTCGGTCTTCCGCGGGCTCCCAATCGAGCTGCGTGATAAATTCCTGCGGACGCAGGTGGGGTTCGGGATTTCGGTGGCAATCCAGGCACCAAGACATCGTCAGCGGCTCGGCCTGATAGACCTGCTCCATCTTGTCGACGCGGCCGTGGCAAGAGACGCAGCCCACCCCACTATTCACATGCACGCTGTGGTTGAAGTACACAAAATCGGGCAGATCGTGCACTTTTTGCCATTCGACGGGTTTGCCGGTGGCTTGGCTTTGGCGGATGGGCAGCAGTTTTTCGCTTTGGGTGTGGATGGCGGAATTGGCCACGGAACCGTCGGGGTTGGCGGCGCTGTGGCAATTTACGCACGTTTGGGTGGGGGGCACGGCGGCATGCGCGGCCTTGTCCACGGTAGTGTGGCAGTAGCGGCAATCCATTTTGAGGTTCCCCACATGAACTTTGTGACTGAAGGGAACCGGTTGCCGGGGTGAGTAACCGACGTTGGTGGTGTAAGGAGAGGTGCCGTAGGCGCCGACCACGACGAGATAGATCAAGCCCGCCGTGACCACCATCCCGGCGAGCGGCACCAGGCGATTGACCCAATCCGGGAAATGAAAGTGTGGGGAATCAGACACAGTTGATGTTCTACGGACTATTTTAAGTAGTGTAGTGAACGGGGCTTCGTCTCTATCTGGTCTAGCGGTGTTGCAGGCCGTACGCACACGATTGGCGGGCCGTCGGTTACAGCCCTACTGCGAAAGCGCTAGACAGGCCCGGCGCATCCATTTCAGCTGGCCATGGCCCCGACAACCCGCGCTGCTGGGGGCCCACCACCGGGTGATGTGCGGCCTGAGCCGCCCGCGGTGGCTGCGTGTGCGAAATCGCACTGCTGCTGTGCGACTCCTGGAGACATCGACATGATAGAGTTTTGAGGCGAGCAAGCCGACGTGACAAATTGTCACACCCCCGCGAATTTCATCGTCTGGCAATGATTTATATATGTCTTAGCCGATGGGCGATAGCATCGGCTAATTTAAGTTCTGGCTTTCCCTGGTGTTCGTGCTCAGCGCAGCGGTGCTCGTGCTCGTGGTCTGCATTGTTTCGTCGTGGTTCAAAATTCATGGCTAGCAAGCTTCTGGGAGACGTATGTTGAGGAAATGCTCTCCACGACTCGCGGAGGTTCCTGGCTCTTTACAGGATTGGGGCCGTCCCCCCCGGGGGCAGGCTCTGCCACCTACGGGGCCCGTTTTTTGAGTTTCCGCTGCAGGGTGCGGCGTGGGATATCCAGTACGCGGGCGGCGTGGGTCACATTACCACCGCAGTCGTTGAGTACTTTTTGGATATGATTCCATTCGGTTTCGGCGAGGGAGGGTCGTTTAAATTCGCTCTCGGGGTCGGCATCCGATTCGTTGGGGGTCTGTTCAAAGGCCTCGAGTATTTGATCGGCGTCGGCCGGTTTGGTGACATAATTTTGGGCCCCCAGCTGCATGGCTTCGACGGCATTGGCGATACTGCCATATCCGGTGAGCACAACGGCCTTGGTGCGTGGCGAGCGGACTTGCAGCAGTTTGAGCAGTTCCAATCCCGACTCTCCAGGCATTTTCAGGTCGACCAGAGCCAGCTCGGGGCAGACGGTATCTAGGTGCTGGCTGGCCTCGGCGACGGAGGCGGCAGCCAGGACATGGAGGCCGCGAGCGGTGAAGGCCCGCGTGAGGCGTTCGCGGAGCACTTCATCATCATCGACGTACAACAAGGTTTTACTAGACGCCCCCAAATCGTTTCGTGCTGCCATCGTTCCCGGCCGCTGGACATCTCCGCTATGGTTCTGGGATGGGTGCTTAGGACTCATGGACTATCTGCTCGGGGGATACGAATAATGACTTCGGTGCCCACGTCGGGAGTGGACTCCGTAGTAAAGGAGGCCCCCCACCGTTCGAACACGGAACGGGCCAAGAATCGGCCCAGCCCCATACCACGGCCGGCTTCTTTCGTGGAGAAGAACGGTTCATCGGCTCGTTGGAGGACTTCTGGGGACATGCCGACGCCTTGATCGCGAACGCGGATGCAGAGCTGGTGGGCATCCGACGAGACGATCAGGTCGACCGGTTGATGCGGCGAGGCATCCAGGGCATTTTGCACGATACCTCGCAAGGCCATACCAAAACTCTGGAGTGGCACCCGCACGCGGGTCGCTTGGGCCGCGGGCGACCATTGCACCTGGACGCGCGCGGGTGTGTTGGGGAGGCCTGCCTGCACTTGTTCCAGCAGGGAGGCCACTGCAACGAAGGTCGGTGTTTCCGCCGTGATATGTCCTGCATCGGTCGACATCTGGTCCAAGATGCCGCGACAGCGGTCCAGTTCGGCGCGGACCATTTTAATATCTTGGATTGCCGTCTCTGAGGCCTGTTGGCTTTCCAGTTCGAGTTGCATTTCTTTGGAGATGACGGCGATGGTGGTCAGCGGTGTGGCCAGTTCATGGGCCGCCCCGGCCGCGAGGGTGCCCAGGGCCTCCCATTTTTCACTGCGTGCCTGTCGACTCTCGGAGCATCGCAAAGCGTGATCGCGGAGTTTCAGTTCGGCGGTAAGTCGCGTGGCGAAGTAGACAATCACGGTGGAGCAGGTGGTAAAGGCGACGAGCAAACCTATTTGGGCGAGCGTGGGAGCGCCTGTTTCTCGAATGCCTAAGAGGCTGGCGGGCTGGCGCAGTTCGGTGAGCGGGACTTGGAAATAGAAGAGGGCGGCAAAGCTGATGATGCTGAGTAGGTTGAGCAGCCAAGCCCAGGGCGGGGGCAGGAGCATACCGGAGAGAGCCAGGTTCACGAAGTAGAACAGAACGAAGGGATTGGTAGGACCACCGGTGAAATACAGCAGGGCCGTGAGCACAGCCAGATCGAGCACGAGCAGCGCGATGAAGACGCGATTCCAGTGCCCGGATTGGACTGCGTGGTCGGATGTTGTGGTGTGGGACCGCAACCAGAGGGTAAAACCGAGATTGCTTAGAGAAAC
>CAMYJY010000094.1 GCA_947258835.1 uncultured Pirellulales bacterium | reverse complement strand
CCTGCCGCCACACGTGCGGGAGGCAACAGCTGGTGAATTTTTAGATCTAGGTTGGCAGTCCCCTGGTGCAAGGTGGCCAAGTACTCGGCAAACACTTGCCCCGAAAAGGGCCTGCGAACACCTGTCTGCTCGGCCATCAGCACCAACTGGTTGTTGATCATCTCCGACTGTTCGGCCAGCATCATGTGCCGGTGGTAGAGCAACCGCGGCCACTGCTGCCGCAAATCCGGAAAGCGCCCGGCTACCGTCGTACCAGCGGGCCGACGGACCTGGTAGTCAATCACATGCGTTCCGACCGGGTCGGGGGCAAAAAATTCATAACCGTGGTTTAAGTACAGCAAGTTGAGATAGTTGTTAAAGCAGGACCGCAAAGCACGGGGTAGGACCGGCTCTTGCCACACCTCACGGGCGGGGGCCGCGGGCCGCCCCAGATTATCGCTGGGCGGCAGGTAACCCGGTGGTAGCGCGGCGCCAGTCGCCAAATCCCAGGGAGCGGCAAAAACGGCCACCAGATGGAAGATCACCAGGCAGCTGACGAGCAGCCGCCAGGCCGGACGCCAGGTCGGGCCATTGGCAGCCGGACGCTGGGGACGGCGTTCTGGTTTGGCGGCAGGCCGTGCCGCAGCCGGGGTATTTTCGGCGCGTTTTTTTGCCATCTTCGGACCCTTCCGCCCAGTTGCTCTGCTTATGCGGCCAAACTTGTTGTATTTGTATCAAATTTTGGAGCGACCAACGGGAGCGGGCAAACGTCTTCCGAGCGGTAGCTCGCATTGGTTCGAGGCCCGGGCCTCGTTGGAATCTGTGGTTGGCGGCCCCCCCGTACAAGCCGGGGACGGGCTCTGCCGCCCTGCCCTGCCCCGCCCGCTACTAGCAAAAGAAAATCCTCCGCACCGGTCAACACCGATGCGGAGGAAATCTACAAATTACTCAAACTGAAAACGAGGCCTCCATGAAGCCGGTAAAGCCCAAGAAAACAGCCCCCGTTTCCGCACCGCGGCGGTTCACCAAGAAACTTGGCTGAGAGGCGGACGAGCGGCAGGTAAGTTTTTACCTGCCGCGTGATCGAAAATCCCAGCGAAGCCAATCCATGGGGCTGTCGATGGGTAAGTTCTCATCTGCCCAACGCCTTAAGTACAAATTACTCCACGAAACGGGTGGTTCGTGGCAATTACTGGTCGAGCTGGGCCACCTGGACAGAGTCCGCGTCAAAATCGAAGGCCAGTTCATAGGACTCACCGCCCACAACCTGGATGGTACGTTCCTGGACCAGCTGACGACCATTCCGCTCGAGTTCCACGCGCACGGTATAATTTTCCCACCGCTCACCAGCAGTCAGCCGCCGGGTGGTGTAATGCCGTTTCACGCCGACCTGCGAGGTGGTTGCTCCTGCTAAGAAGACCCGGGAATTTTCTGGCACGGTCACTTTTAACTGCGTCTCCACACCGGTAGCCGCTGCAGCCAATTGTGGCCCAGCCCCCTGGATTTCCAACACAACTTGGTCACCCGCCTGCAAGCGGACAGTACGCTTTTCCACCACGTTCTGGCCATCCCGCTCAAATTCAACCCGGAACCGGTAGGCATAGGTTTGACCGGCGGTGAGGCCCTGGGAGACATAGCTCCGCGAGCTGCCAGTGCTCTTGGTCAAGACGTCGTTGACATAGACCATGGCCGAGGCCGGCACAGAAACTTTGATCGAAGCACTCTGGGATGCCAGCAGGTCGGCATCTGTCTTCACCTTAGCAGCTGCCTGCGGCTCCTCCGCAGGTGCCTCGGCTGGGGTTGGCGAATTGCTGTTACTTTCGGTGGTGCCGTAATCCAAGACCCTGTAGCTGGCCGTGCCGACATAGCTCCCCGCGCTGCCATAACTGCCCATACTGCCATAGCTTCCGTAACTACCAACACTGCCATAGCTTCCAGCGCTACCCGCACTGCCATAGCTGCTACGGGCGGCAGCCCGCGCTGCACGGCGAGCCCGGATACGGGAAAACATTCCTCCGCCATAGCTCCCACCCGAGCCGTAACTACCTCCGGAACCATAGCTGCCACCCGAGCCATAGCTCCCGCCGGAGCCGTAGCTCCCACCGGATCCATAGCTCCCACCAGAACCCCAGCTCCCATAGGAGCCGGCCACGGCCTCGCTGGCCAGCATGGTCATCGCCGTAACTGCCACCATGGCCATTTGGGCCCAGGTCTTAGCATCCTGCATTCTCATCACAAATTCCCCCAAATTAACGCGGTTAGTCTGTTTATCCTGGGGCAAAAGGCAAATTAGGCGGCTGCCCCGCCCCCAGTCGGAAACGTTTTTCCACAGGTAGAGCCTAAGATACCAAGCAAGCGCTTTAATTCAAGTAAGCTGCGCAAAATTAACCCAATTTAAGGTTTAGGGGGCTCGGGCGGGCAAGGGCTCGGCGGCAGAGCCCGCCCCCGGCTGGCCGGGGGGGGCCGCCAACCCCTCGAGCAGCGGTGGTTGGCAGGGGCGAAGCCCCAGCCTACTTGTGGTAATTTGACTGAGGATTTTGAACCACGACGAAACAACGGAAACAACGTATCACCACGAATCAGCAAACAAAAAAATAAGTCTCTGTTCGTCGTCGCGTTCGCTGTGGTTCCTTGTTATTTATTTGAATATACTGCCCACGACCACCTCTGCTTCCATGTCCATCCCCCCCACCACCATCCAGTCCACCCGCACTCACCTCCGCGCCCAGATGCCGGTGGCCCGCAAATGGGCCTACTGGGACCACGCTGCCGTGGCGCCGCTCTCAGCCCCGGCTCAAACGGCGGTCCAAAATTGGCTGACGCAGGCGACCGAGGAGGGCGACACGGTGTGGCTGGACTGGGCCCGCCAACTCCAGGCGACCCGCGCCTCCGCCGCCCGATTGCTGGGGGCTGAGGTAGACGAAATTGCGCTCGTCCCTAACACGACGGCCGGGATCAATCTGCTGGCCGAGGGTTTTCCCTGGCAGGCCGGCGACAACGTGGTCACGTTGGCCGATGAGTTTCCTTCGAATCTCTATCCTTGGATGCACCTGGAGCGTCAGGGCGTAACGACCCGCCGGGTACCGACCCGGCAGGGGCGAGTCGACTTGGACGCCTTGGCGGCTGCCTGCGACGCGCGGACCCGCGTGGTCAGTGCGAGTTGGGTGGGATATGCCAACGGTTGCCGTCGTGACGTCGGCGCATTGGCGGAGATTGCCCATGCGCATGGGGCGTTTTTTTTTCTCGATGCCATTCAAGGACTGGGGGTTTTTCCGCTAGACGTCCGCCAGACACCCATCGATTGTTTGGCAGCCGACGGCCACAAATGGCTGCTGGGCCCGGAGGGTGCCGGCATCGCATATCTGAGTCCCGCCTGCCGGGAGCGTTTGCGGCCGATTGGCGTGGGCTGGAACAGTGTGGTCCACGCGGCGGATTTTAGTCGGATCGAGCTGAACCTGAAACCCAGCGCCGCCCGCTACGAAGGGGGTTCGTACAACATGGCCGGCTTTTTGGCCCTGGGGGCCAGTCTCGACCTGCTCCTCTCGCTGGGCGTGTCCCACGTGGCGGCGGCGATTTTGGAGATCACCGACCAGGCCTGCGAGCAACTACAGGGACTGGGCGCCACGATCCACTCCCCCCGCGACACGGCCGCGGAGTCCTCCGGCATCGTGAGTTTCCAGCTGCCGGATCGCGATCCCCAAAAAATTCGCCAGCACTGCCTCCGGGAGGGAGTGGCCCTGGCCTGCCGGGGAGGCCAGCTGAGAATCAGTGGGCATGCCTACAATAATGGGGACGACCTAGCGCGGCTGGTCGCGGCATTGCGGATGGTGTAAGCTTGCTGCTTCCCCCCCTACCCTTCCCCTGCCCCGCCTGGGTATCGAGATTATGCCACTTCGCGCCGTTTATACTGGCTCCTTCGACCCGATCACCTTGGGACATTTGAACGTCATTGAGCGGAGCAGCCGCCTTGTGGACGAGCTCATCGTGGGGGTGGGCAGCAATATCGACAAACGATCGATGTTTTCCGCCGCCGAGCGAGTCGAGTTCATCGAGCGTACCACCAGCCACTTAAATAATGTCGAGGTCCGGATGTTCGCGGGCCTGGCGGTGCAATTTGTCCGCGAATGTGAGGCCCGGGTGATCATTCGCGGCGTGCGTTCGCTGACCGACATGGAAACCGAGTTCACGATGACCCTGGCGAATCGCAAGCTTGATCCGGACATGGAGACCGTGTTCCTGATGGCCGACGACGAATTTTCGCACGTCTCCAGTTCGCTGATCAAGCAGATTACGCCGCTGGCCGGCGACGAGGAACTGGCCCGTTTTGTGCCGCAAGCAATTGTGGAAGATTTGCGGGCCAAGGTCGGCTGATTTTTACTGGCAAATTTGCGCGAATACTAGAGCAGCTTACGAAAACACGTGGTTGTAATCCACGCAAAAACCAAGGGGAGCCACGCAGTGCGACCCGATGGCAGCACAACATATTTTTGAAATTTGCTATAAAGAATTCTTGGGGGCCACCCAACGCTGGTAACGATTTTAGTAGCAGTATTAAGGGGTTCCAGTCATTCCCGCGCAGGCGGGAATCCAGTAGCAGTGCCAGTGGTCTAGAGAATGACGCTGAAGAGCGGCGAGAATCCAGCGGAGAGCCTGGTGCAAACGTGCTCCTTTTCTGCTGGGATCAAATCGTTACCAGCGTTGGGTGCCACCCGCGAGTCGAGTTCATCGAACGCACGACGAGCCACTTTAAGGCGAGCGGCAGGTAAGTTTTTACCTGCCGCGTGATCGAAAATCCAGGCGAAGCGACTTCATTGGGCTGTCGATGGGTAAGTTCTCATCTGCCCAACGCCTAAAAAAGCATCCGCGTCCAAATGTTTGCCGGCCTGGCGGTGCAATTTGTCCGCGCACGAAAAAACCCTGCGAAAGCAGGGTTGGGGAATGAATATGGGCAAGCAGAAAGCAGAGGCGCCGGGCGGATTCGAACCGCCGATGTCGGATTTGCAATCCGATGCCTTAGCCACTTGGCCACGGCGCCCTGTTGTTGTTCCCTGGGGACTCGCCGAGCCCCTGGGCAACGATTCGCCAGCGAAAGCCCTGCCGAATGTTGCTGCTGTAAGGCTTTTATCGGTGTTGTGGGGCCTCTTCCCGTAAAAATTTCGTGCGTTTTTACGACGTGATGGCACTGCCACAGGTAGCTCGTGGGCAACGTCGCTGGCAGGTGACGCAGCACGCTCGCCTCTCCGGCAATCTACCGAGTGGCCTCCCATGGTAAATTTAAGCAATTAGTGACTCTCGATCAAGTGGAGCTACCTCACAGTCTGCGGGCTTTAGGAGTTTTAAGAAAAATTTGCAGGCTACAGTGAGGTGCCCTGCTCGCACAGGCTCTTGTGGAGTCGGTCCCGGGGACGATTCGATGCTGAGTAATGACCACCACTATCAATAATAGCTACCATCCGGTCGGAATACGTAGACAGCGGAGCCACCACGGGGGAGATACGGATAGTAGCCGGTACCATAACGGTATCCGTAGCTGTGATATCGCCGCGGTAGGGTAGGAGAGGTAAAGGGAATGGGAGATGACGGCGGGCGGTTGGGCGAATAGCCCAGCCAACGGTGGGCCTCCAAACGGGCCGTCCGCTGCTTGGCTCTGGCCTCGGCTTTCTGCCGGGCAATGCTCTTCTGTTCCACTACGGGGGTGCCACTACCATAGTAGCGCCCATTTTCTGAGGGTCCTGCCACGGACAGTTGCTGGGCCACCGCCCTCTCCCCGCGGATCGCCACCAAAGCCAAGCAGGTGCACAGAAACAAAACAGCACTTTGTGCGGGTCTCAACGACATCTGAATTTCCAGCGAGATCGAGCGGAATTGCAGGCACCACGGTCGGTTGCTCTATCCCAGCATTCGGCAGTGTGCCCCAGCTCGGATGAGCAGGATCCAGCCTCCCCTCCAGCTATCCGCAGCGATCCCATGGCACTTTACGCATCAGGCAAATTAGGTTGACTTGGCCACTGGAAAAACTACCGCTAGCGTTGCTGTCAATCGCGGAGCGTCCGGTATTGGCTAGCAGCACGGTAAAGAACCACAACGAAACAAAGAAACGACGTTTAACGACGCCCTGGCGTCGTTCCGTCGTGGTTCCCATCCTCATCTTGACAAAAACTGAGTACCTACAGGCAGGCCGAAAGGGGGTGTGCAACCCCTGTCGCCCTGGGCGCGCCGTTTGCTTTTCCATGAAGATTCTGTTAAAGTGACGAGCCGTGCGGGGCCCAGGATCACGCCTCGTGATTGTTGCTCAACATTAATATTAATTTCCAGGAGTTCCCCCTATGCAACGTTTTTGTTTTCTCTTGCTGGCCGCCGGGATCAGTATCGGTTTGGCAGGATGTGCCACAGAAGAGAGCACCACCACCGGCCCCCAGCTGACGCCCCCCGCCACCGAAGCCTCGGATACCAAAACCACGGATGCAGATGCTGGCAGCGCGACGCAGCCAGCAGACACCGATGGCCCAGACACCGATGGCCCAGACACCGATGGCCCAGACACCGATGACGCAGACACCGATGACGCAGACACCGATGACGCAGACACCGATGACGGCGCCGACGCGGCGGAATAGCTACCCCGCCGCTGCTTAGACGCCACGTTTAGGCCGAGGTACCCGGTCTGTCGTTTTTGGCTGGCCACGTTTACGGCGGCCCCCGCCGCGGGAGGATCGCGCGGGAACCGAGTCCACGGGCTGTCCTACCGCGTCACGCATGTGCTCGATGCGATCCCGAATCGAGGCGGCTCGTTCGAATTCCAGGCCCTCGGCTGCCTCGTGCATCTCGGTCTCCAGTTCGGCAAGGTACTCCTCGGTGATGTACTGCGTCTCGTCCGTGCGGCCCACGGCCGCATTGGCCTGGGCATGGGCGCTGGCTTCCGCCTCGATCCCCCGATGAATGGCCTTGCGGATCGATTCCGGCTGCAGGCCATGTTTTTTGTTGTAGGCCCGCTGCAGTTTGCGGCGACGGGCGGTCTCGTCAATCGCCCGCTGCATGGAGTCGGTCACCTTGTCACCGTAGAGAATCACTTTTGAATTCACATTCCGCGCGGCGCGGCCGATCGTCTGCATCAGCGAGGTTTCGCTACGCAAGAAGCCCTCTTTGTCGGCATCCAAAATGGCCACCAGCGAGACCTCAGGCAGGTCCAGCCCCTCGCGCAACAAATTGATTCCCACCAAGGCCTCAAATTTCCCTTGCCTCAAGTCGCGGAGCAGCTCCACCCGCTCAAAGGCATCCAGCTCGCTGTGCAACCATTTGCACAAAATGCCTTGCTCGGAGATAAACGTCGCCAGGTCTTCCGCCAGGCGTTTGGTGAGGGTGGTCACCAGCACCCGTTCGCCCACCGCGGCCCGGGCACGAATTTGCTCGATCAGATGCGGGACCTGTCCGCGGGCAGGCACGACTTCGATCTCAGGATCGAGCAACCCCGTGGGGCGAATGACTTGCTCCACCACCTCGCCCCCCGTTTGCCCCAACTCATAATCCGCGGGAGTGGCCGAAACATAAACCACTTGTTTCATCCGCTCATGAAACTCGTCAAATTTTAGCGGCCGATTGTCGAGCGCGCTGGGCAGCCGAAAGCCGTGTTCCACCAGGGTCGATTTGCGACTCCGATCACCGGCGTACATCGCGCGGATTTGCGACACCGTGGCGTGGGACTCATCGATAAACAGCAAAAAATCATCCGGAAAAAAATCGAGCAAGGTGGTGGGCGGTTCACCGGCCTCCCGCCCGGCCAAAATCCGGCTGTAGTTCTCAATCCCCGGACAGTAGCCCACCTCCAGCATCATTTCGACATCAAACCGCGTGCGGGCATTGATCCGCTGCGCCTCCAGCATCCGCCCGTCGCTGCGGTACTGCTCCAGTCGGCCCGAGAGCTCTTTGCGGATTTGATCCACCGCATTTTCTATCCGCTCTTCCGGCAAGACAAAATGCTTGGCCGGGTAGATGTACATTTCTTCCAGCGTATTGACGGTCTCGCCCGACGTGGGATGGATGATCGAGAGACGTTCGATTTCGTCCCCCCAAAATTCGGCGCGGAAGGCAAATTCTTCATAGGAAGGCCAAATCTCCACGCAATCGCCCCGCACACGAAATTTACCACGCGCGGGGTCGGTATCGTTACGCTCGTACTGAATGTCAACCAGCTTGCCGAGCATATCGTCGCGATCAATCGTTTGGCCAACCCGCAGGCCCACCATCATCGCCTTGTAATCTTCAGGCGACCCCAAGCCATAGATGCAAGAAACGCTGGCCACCACCACCACATCCCGCCGACTCACCAAAGCACTGGTTGTCGCCAACCGCATGCGATCGATCTCTTCGTTAATCGAAGCATCTTTTTCAATATAAATGTCCCGTTGGGGGATGTAGGCCTCGGGCTGGTAATAGTCGTAGTAGCTGACAAAATAGCTCACCGCATTGTGCGGAAAAAACTCCTTGAATTCGGCATAGAGCTGCGCGGCCAAGGTCTTGTTGTGCGACAAAACGAGTGTCGGCCGCTGCACCTGCTGGATGACGTTGGCCATCGTAAACGTCTTGCCAGAACCGGTCACCCCCATCAGCACCTGTTCCCGCTGATCATCGCGCAGCCCCCGCACGAGTGACTCAATCGCCTGGGGCTGATCCCCGGCGGGCTGAAACGGACTGACGAGCTGAAAGGGCATGCGAGCAACCGCGGAGGGTGGGACGGTGGGGGCTAAGTGCGGGGGGGCAGATGGAACGGACGGACTCAGCGGGCCGGGAGTCAACACGGCCGCGCGGAGCGAGCCCACCACGTTCTACCGTTCCCCCGCAGGTGTCATGGCTCAAACAAAACTAGAACCTACCACAGGGCGGCAGGGCCGCCAACCAAAGCGCGGCAGCAAAGGAACCACAGCGAACGCGACGACGAACAGGGACTTATTGTTGATTCGTGCTGGACGTTGTTCCCGTTGTTTCGTCGTGGTTCAAAATTCTCAGCAAACAAGCGTACGTTGCTTACGGCGCCGTCTCAGCCGCTCCGCTTGCCGTCACGTCCCTGGCAGTATCGCGGGAGAGGGGCAGCAGATAGGGACGAATCTTTGCCAAGGTTTTGGGGCCGATGCCATCCACCCGCACCAGCTCGTCAATCCGCTGGAAGGGACCGTGAATATTCCGCTCGCTAAGAATGCGGCGGGCCATGGTTTCGCCCAAGCCGGGTAGCTGGATTATCTCCGGCCAATCAGCAGTGTTGATATCAATTTGAAAGGCCGCGGAGAGCGGCTCCGCTCGATCAATTTTGAGCGGTGTCCCCTGCTGGCTGGCTAGGTACCACCAGTAGCACAGGCTCATCACCAGTAGGGAAACCGCCAGGGCCAGCAAACTCCACTCGTCTGCCGTGCGAATCCATGGCAGCGACGTAGGGACGGCTTTTTTTTTGTCCGTGGGTTGCATGCGTGCTGACAAACAGAGGACAATTATATGTATGACTGCGTCACATCGGTAGGCTATCGCCAACCGATGCCACCCACGGCATTGCCTGGCCGCATTTTATCCCCCCCCCCTGCCCTTTCGTAACCACTCGTAGACACTATACCACGATACCCACCTGCAGTTTCTGAAAAAACGGCCAGAGGCGGCTCTCGAACTGCAAATGAAGGCGTGTCTTAGCACACACCGGAGGAGCAGACTTTCGTGGCCGATTTTCAGCAAATCGAATGGGATGCATCGCTGGTGGCCGATTGCCAAGCCTTGGTGCGCTTGGCGCTGGCCGAAGATTTGGGGGGCCAGCAAGATTGGACCACCGCCGGTTTGGTGCCTGCCAAGCGGCGGGGAACGGCTCGGGTCGTAACCCGCGGTGCGGGGATGGTGGCTGGCATCCATGTCTTGGGCCTGGTCGTAGAGCAGATGCAGGCGGACATCACCGTCACCGAACGGGTTGCCGACCGGCAGGCCGTGGAGCCAGGAACAACGCTGGCAATTTTGACCGGAAGCGTCCGTGATCTGCTCACGGCGGAGCGAACTTGTCTGAACCTGCTGTCGCGGCTGATGGGAATTGCCACGCTCACCAGCCATTACGCGGCAGCGGTTGCCGGGAGTTCAGCTGCCGTTTATGACACCCGCAAAACGACTCCCGGCTGGCGGCGGCTGGAAAAATATGCGACCCGCTGCGGGGGAGCCAGAAACCATCGGAGGGGGCTGTACGATGCGGTGCTGATCAAAGACAACCACCTCGCCCAACGGGGTGCGGAAGCTGGAGACGTGGCAGGAGCCGTGCGGGAAATGCGGCAATTCCTCGCTCAACAACAGGTGGCCGGCGCCAACATGCTGATCGAGGTGGAGGTCGACGGACTCCAGCAATTGCAAGATTGTCTTGCCGCGGCCCCTGACATTGTGCTCTTGGACAACATGTCCCTGGAGCAATTGCGCGAGGCGGTCCGGCTCCGCGACAGCCTGGCCCCGGCGGTGGAGCTGGAGGCCTCTGGGGGCGTGACGCTGGCCACCATAGGCGACATTGCCGCCACGGGAGTCGAGAGAATCAGCGTGGGCGCCCTGACGCACTCGGCCTCCGCACTGGATCTGGGCTTGGACTGGGCAGACAACGGCCACAACTTTTCCTGAGGACGCTGATAGCTGCCTGCAATCGTGAAATCCGGTGCCAACAGAACCCGGGAGCGGGGATTGCCCCCTAATCCGTGCTGCCGCGGCCCATGAGAAATCCTCCCACGCCAAGTAGCGAAAGCAGCACTCCGCCGGCGGTCATGCCTAACGACTTAGGTGTAGTCGACGCTTGTGGAACGCTTGGGTTCTCCCCGGTCGTATTTGTCCTGCCGATATTGATACACGCAACCGGAATAAACCGCAACGTGCTCACCAATGCGGATATGATTGTTGTCGCTGTTTTTGCCAGACTCGAGTTCGGCCAGGTCAACTGCAACCGGCTCCTCCGACGTGCCCTGGCTGACGCGAAATTCTTGAATACCGAAGTAAGCCAGCATCACGCCGCCTACCACCGCTGCAAGTTTCAATTGGAACATCGTGAACTCTTTTCAGCAAAAGTTGTCAGAGAAAAAGTAACCGCGACTTGCGAGGCATGTCCAGCACCAGCTGCGTCCGAAATGCACGACAACGCCTGGCAGCCAAATCGCCACGATTGTAGTCCGGTTTTGGTTCCGCGTCCACATTACCTGCTGCTGCAGTTCTGGGGTAGGCATGCAGACTTAGCAACACAGCGGTTCCAGCGTCGATCCGTCGAGCTTTTTTCCAGCTCAGCCACTACCGTGGGGGGCACCTCGGTTGACACGATCCTCTATCTGTTTGACGAGAATGCGATCGGTGTGACCGCAAATGACGATGCGGATGATGATAACTTTCAGTCTCTCATCAACAGTGACGATGTGAACTCCACCGGGATCCACCATCTGGCTGTGACCTCCTACTACAATGCGCCGCAGGCCGGTGGTCAGGACATTTGGGATACGGAATTCCTCGCCGAGGGTGTGCCCGACGGGCCGGGTGCGGGCAATCCAGTGGACAGCTGGGTCCTCAGTGACGGCACTGGCGAGGCAGGCAACTATTCGATTTTTCTGACGGGTGCCCGCTTTGCCGATGTCGCTGTGCCTGAGCCGGCAACATGGATGCTGCTGGGCGGGGGCGGTCTGATCACGCTGCTGCGACGGCGCAAGGGTATGTGCCAATAGCTTGGATACTTTGCCAAGGTTTCCGGGATGGCTCTGAACGCGCTTGTTCAACCATCCTGGCACTTTGGTCCTTTGTCATAATATGTGTTATTTTCTCGGCGCTGGCGCTCAACAGAGGCAGGCCAGTACCTTCCGAGCGGTAGCTCGCTGGCCGGCGGCCCCCCGATCAAGCCGAGGGCAGGCCCCCGATCAAGCCGAGGGCAGGCCCCCGATCAAGCCGGGGGCGGACTCTGTCGCACTGGGTCTGTGTGCCTCCGTGAGAACAAATAAAACGAGCCCGTTCCTGCACCCGGACATGGCGGCGGACAGCCGCGCTGGAAAAAATCGTCACCAACGCTGGGTGCCACCCAACGCTGGTAACGATTTCAGTGGCGGTATTGGGGGGGGGCCAGTCATTCCCGCGCAAGCGGGAATCCAGGCACTCGGAAAGGTGTTCGTACTTTATGGATTCCCGCCTGCGCGGGAATGACGGTAAGTCG
>CAMYJY010000093.1 GCA_947258835.1 uncultured Pirellulales bacterium | reverse complement strand
GGAAACATTTGCGCTGCCACTGGATTCCCGCCTGCGCGGGAATGACGGAAACATTTGCGCTGCCACTGGATTCCCGCCTGCGCGGGAATGACGGAAACATTTGCGCTGCCACTGGGTTCCCGCCTGCGCGGGAATGACGGAAACACTTGCGCTGCCACTGGATTCCCGCCTTACATCTCACATCAAATATCTCACATCTAACATCTCACATCATTTACCCAGGGTTCGCTTCCGGCGCAGCAGATGGTGGTAGTGCTGCGCAAAGCGGTGCGACTCGTCGCGGACGTATTGCAGCAGGCGGAGGGCGTAGGCGTGCCGGCTGAGTCGTAGGGGTTCTGGGTGGCCGTGGCGGTAGATCAGTTCTTCTTTCTTGGCCAGAGAGAGGATCAAGGGCGGTTCCACGGAGAGGGCCTCAAAGGCCTGGACCGCGCGATTCAGCTGTCCCCGACCGCCATCAATTAGCAGAATGTCTGGGAACATGTCGCCGGCGTCATCCAGGGCGGCAAAGCGGCGGGACACGGCTTCGAACATGCACGCGTAGTCGTCGATCCCGGAGACTTCGCGGATGCGGTAACGGCGGTAGCCCGGCTTGAACGGCAGGCCATCGATGAATTGCACCAAGCTGGCCACGGTTTCTTCACCGCCCAAGTGGGCAATGTCCATTCCCTCAATGGTCCGCGGCATGGTTTCCAGTTTCAGTACTTTTTTCAGCCCTGCCAATCCTTTCTTGGGGTCCATATAAAACACTTCGGGCTGCTCATGCTTGGCCAAGTCGCCGCGTTCGTTGAGCGATTCGAGCATCTGAATTTCGTCGCGGAGCCGTGCTGCCTGTTCATACCGCAAGTTGGCCGCGGCGGCTTGCATTTCCTCCCGCATTTCCTGCAGCAGCGGTTTCCGTTTGCCGTCCAGAAATTTTTTCAGGCGGTCGATGTCACGGCGATATTCCTCGCGGGAAATCCTCAGATTGCAGGGGGCGGTGCACTGCTTAATCGATGCCAGCAGGCAGGGGCGAAACCACCGCCAGCGTTCGTCCTGTTCGTCAATGTCCAACGAGCAGGTGCGAAACTGAAACACCCGCTGCAGTACTTGCAAGGCACCGCGCAAGCTTCCCATCGAGGTAAAGGGCCCGTACAGTTTGACTCCCCGGGAGCGGGGTTCTCGTGTGATTTCCACCCGCGGAAAGTCCTCCCGGGTCGTGATTTGCAAGTAGGGATAGCTTTTGCCGTCGCGGAGCTCGCGGTTGAATCTGGGCTGGATATCTTTGATCAGCCGCGCTTCCATCAGCAGGGCGTCGACCTCGCTCTCCGCGTCCAGATAATCGATGTCGTAGGCCTCGCGGACCAGCCGACAGGTCCGTTGGTCTTCCGCCGCCGCCTTCAGGAAATAGCTGCCGGCCCGTGCCCGCAGATTCTTGGCCTTGCCGACGTACAGCACCCGTCCGGCCTGGTCCTGAAACAAATAGACCCCGGGCGTGCGGGGGAATTTGGCGCGTACCTTGTCGCCCGCACGCTGAAAGAAATCGGCCTGCGTTTTCGGCTCGGGCTGCGGATCGCTATCGGCAGGCGGGTTCATGGTGCTCGTCACACAACCTCTCGTCACACACCCGCAAACGCCCGCACACCGGCTTCCATCTGGTCCAGCCGGCTCGCTAGCTTTTCCTGGGCCCGTTCCAGGCTCGCCAGCTGTTCGGCCGGTTCCTGGGTGAACATATAAAACTTGATCTTGGGCTCGGTGCCGCTGGGCCGGATGGCCACGTAATTGCCGTCCTGCTCCAGATCTAAAATGACCAGATCCCCGCACGGGCCCGGGAGCGGTTGGGGCGCGTCCGCACCTCGCCTGACGGTTTGGCTCAGATAATCGCGCGTCTGGCGCAAGGCACTGCCGGCCAATTCGGTGGGGGGCTGCTGGCGAAACCGTTGCATCACGTCCCGCATGCGATCCATCCCTTCGCTGCCAGGCATCTGCACCGCCACCGTCCGTTCGGCATGCACCCCGTGTTGCCAAAACAGGGCCTCTAGTTTTTCGTGCAGGGTTTGGCCGGCCGCTTTTAATTTGGCCGCCAGCTCGCAAAGTAGGAGTGCCGCCACGGCGCCATCCTTGTCGCGGACATGCTGGCCCGCCAAATAACCATGCGACTCTTCGGCACCGTAGAGGAACTTGTCGGGGCCATATTCGTCGATCACGCCCCCAATCCACTTGAATCCCACCAGCAAGTCGCCCACGGTCCGCACGCCGTAGCTGTCCGCAATGCGGCGAATCAGGGGCGTGGTGACGAGGGTCTGCACCAGGTAGTGGTCGGCGGTCAGCCGTTCTCGACGCGTTTCCAGTACGTAGTCCGCCAGCAAGGCACCAATTTGATTGCCCGAAAGTGTTCGCCAGGGGGCGGTGCCTGCGGTCTGTAGCGGGGCGGAGCAGCCAATACGATCGCAATCGGGGTCGGTGGCCAATACCACATCCGCTCCCTGGGCCTGAGCGTACTCGGCAATTTTGTCAAACACGGCCGGATTTTCGGGGTTGGAAACGTGCCCCGGCACATTGGGAAAGTCGCCATCGGGCTCCGCGTGAGGGCCATACAGCTCCACGTGCTCGAAGCCGGCTTGAGCCAACACGGGACACACGGCCGTGGCCCCCACGCCGTGCAGGGGCGAGTACACCACCTGCAGATCACGCGGGCCCGGAGTTTGTTGTTGCAGCACGGCGGCCACGAACAGTTGGTCAATCTCCTCCTGACAGATTTCTACTTGGCCGGCCTGGACAGCGGCGTCGAAATCCGACCGCTCGATGTCCTCCACGGACATGACTTCGTCAATGGTGCCCTGGTCATGGGGGGGCAAGAGCTGACCGCCGGTGGACCAATAGGCCTTGACCGCATTGTCGCTGGGGGGGTTGTGGCTGGCGGTGACCATCAGTCCACAGCTGCAATTTTTTTGCCGGACGGCAAATGACAGTTCGGGCGTACTCCGGTGGCCCTGCAAGAAAAACACCTGGAAACCGGTCGCCACCATCACTTCCGCGCACAGGCGCGCAAAATGTTCCGAGCGATGGCGGGTATCGTAGGCAATGGCGCACGACAGCCGCGTTTTGGGAGGGGCCGACTTTTTTACGTAAGTGGCCAAGCCCTGGGCACTCTCGCCAATTGTGCGGTCGTTGATGGTGTTGCTGCCGAAAGGATACATCCGGCCACGACGGCCACCGGTGCCGAAGGGAATGATGGTCCAAAAGGCATCGTCCAAGGCCGACCACTGGCCGGCGGCAATCTGCTCGGCCACCTGCGGCGCGTAGGCGGCATACCGCGGTTCGGTCAGCCAGATTCGTAAATTTTCCCAGGCGGAGGGGGTAATTTTGTCGGCCTCGGCGGCCGCTTGGGCCTGGGCCAATTCAGCATCGTAGGGCATGGATCGAGTTCTTCGGGTCTGGGGGCAGCAATGGCGATAGAGGGTACAAAACTGCCACCCTACACCATGCTGGCCACCCATTCCAGGGTCCCGTGATCAAGGCCGGGCGATTACCAAGTCATCAATCCAACAAGTGCCGGTGCCACTTACCGTCATTCCCGCGCAGGCGGGAATCCATGAAGCACGAGAACCTTTCCGAGTGCCTGGATTCCCGCCTGCGCGGGAATGACTGGAACCCCCTAATACTGCCACTGAAATCGTTACCAGCGTTGGGTGCCACCCGGGGTGATGCTACTATCGGCCACCCTCAAGTCGGCTCTCAGCCACCCGTGATCAGGGGCCGATTCCGCGCCGTTCTTCCTCTTCTTCTTGGATGATGATGTGGGGGGTGACCATCATCATCAAACTGTCGGTTTCACGACCGATACCCACATTGCGGAAGAGACGATCGACATAGGGGATTTTGCTGAGCAAGGGCACACCGGCCTCGTTGCGTCCCTCTTGCAATCGTTTGATGCCGCCCAAGAGGACCGTGCCACCATCGGGTACGCTGACGGTGGTATTCACCGAAATCACTTCAAAGGTGGGCAGCTGGACGGTGGTGCCGCTGCGGGCGACTGTCGTGTTTTGACCGTTGCTCTCGTTGTTTCCGTCGTCGTCTTGATCGGTGGTGTCCGTGGAGGTCGTCGTCGTCTCTGATCCATCGAACGTAAAGGTGCGTACTTCACCGATCTGACTGAAGAACGGTACCAAGGTCATCCGGACATAGCGGCGGTCGTCGGACACGACCGCCTGCACGGTCATCATCGTGCCCTCGGAGAGCACCACAATAATCGGTTGCTGCGCTGCCGCAAACTCGCCCACGACGGGAACGACACTGACCACAAAGGGGACCTGGGCAGCATCAATAATCGTGGCCTGCTGGCCGTTGAACAGGGTGACCTTCGGGGCCTGGAGCACGTTGGAGCGGGAATCCCCCTGGGAGGCCTCAATCAGGAAAAAGGCTTCGATGTCGCTTAAAATGGCAAAGCCAAACTGACCGACAACAGGAGGTACACCACCGCCACCGCCGCCAAATTGGGGCGTGGTTAAACCGAAACTGTCCTGACGGATGGGGACGTCCAGATCGACGGAGAAAGTCCCCAGCGATTGCCCCAGCGACGGGTTCGCATTGATGCCCAAGGTGGCGCTCCGCCGCTTGGGCTCAAAAGTTGCTCCCTGTTGATTGAGATCGGTGATGCCGCTGCCGTCTTCGATATTAAAATCAAAATCGATGCCAATGCGTTCAAAGAAGTTATCTCGGAGTTGAATGAAGCGTACTTCAATGGTCACCTGCAAATCCTGCAGGCGTCTGAGCTGTTCCAGCAGATCGGCAATTTGTTCGTGCACGCTTTGCGTTTGGCTAATCACCAAGCTCAGGTTCGTGGGGAAGGGTTGGATCTCGCCTTCACCCGTGCCGTTTTCCATCCAGCTTTCGTGTTCCACGGTGGAAACAATCAGATCAATCAGCGAATCGAAGTCGGCATTGGCAGCGCCTCCCGAGGCGCTCGCCATTCCTCCCAAGGGGATCGAGCTGTTGGCACCTCCCCCCAACTGTTGCGGCATCACATTGACACCCGCCAACCCGGCAGGTTGCTCGGTTTGCTGGCCGGCCACCACGACCATGGGGCCATCTTGACCATGCACGCCCATGCCCACCGGTGAGGCCTGATAGGCATCCTCCAGCAGACCTGCCAGGCCCATATTGGAACTGGGCACAAAATTGGGAATGGGAATCACCAAATCCGCCACGTTGTAGGCCAACGTGACCAGTTCGCCATCGCGAATCTGCTCGCTGGTGACTTTCAGCACCTCATTTTTGACGACATACGTCAGATGCAGCGGTTCCAGGATCAGCGTGAGGGCGCTCTCCAAGGAAATCTCGCGCGGGAAGCTCAGCGAAATCTGCTCGTCGCTGCGGACCCCTTCCTGACTCAATCCCCGTGGATCCAGGTGGATGTTAATTCCCGAAAGTTCCGAGAGCGCGTCCATCACCTCCGTCAGCGGCATGTTGGTATAGCGGGGCAGCACTTTCGTGCGGAGTTTGCGTTTGATTTCCAGTTCGGCTTCTGTTTGGCGGAGCCGCTGATCGCTGCCGGTGCGGTTTTTCACCAGGTCATCCCACTCCGGCCCAAAGGTCATGGGGGAGGTGGAATCCACCAAGGCCTGTCCACCCGTTTTACGGATATCCTGAATCACCCGCATCACGCCTTCGTCGGTCAGGTCATCAATTTCGCGATTGAGCATGGTGCGACGCAGGAATTTGGCATTCTCCCAAATTTGCTGGGCCACCAAATCGTTGGGAGCCATGTCGTAGGCCCGTTTGGCCACCACTTCCATCTGGGCGTAGCGCTGCTCGTCGCGCAGGGTGTTGTATTGATCCACCAACTCCGCCAGCCGCTGCTGTACTTGCAGGCGGACTTCCCGTTGGCGATCGATATCGTCCAGCACCTCCTGGTTCGCGGCCGCCAGCTCGAGTTCCGCCCGATTGTCCTGGATGTATTTCTCCGTTTCCGCGATGCTGAGGTCAACGCGACGGTTGAGTTGTGACTTCATCCCCTGATCCAAGGTCGCGTCCTCCACCAGCTGCTTTGTCTCCTGGAGCAGTTGGAGGGCCTGCTGGGGATCCGTTTTCCGTAGTCGCGAGGCTTCGGATTGTCGTTTGCCAATTTCGGCGGATAGCTGGCGGGCGATCACGGTTTGTTCCGCACGCGCGGCACGCAACAGCGTGTCACTGGCGGTGGGTGAAGTTGCGTCTTGACGAGCACTCGCTGGCGTCACGTCGGCGGCAGCGCGAGGTTTTCGCAGGCGGGTGGGTAAGTCCAATTCCAAATTAGCCTGCTGGGCGGCAGGAGTCACGGACTGCGGCAGCTGGGCGCCAGCCGGCTGGACTTGGATTTGGTACTTGGCGACTTGGGTGTCGCCCGCTACGGTCGGGAGACGCTGCAAACCGGGTGCAGGTTTTTTTGAGCTTGAGCTTGCGCTGGCCGGCTGTGGCTGGGGTTCGACCGGGGAGAGTTGGCTGTCTGTCGCGGCGGGGGTATGAAACGGATTCTTCGTAGACTGGCCGGCGAGGAGCCCGGACGACTGGGTCTTGTGGGAAGTGGCTGGCTGGTGCTGGGACGCGACGGAATTTCGTGGTTTTTGAGGCGCGGCGAGATCGATGGGCAGCACTGGCGGAGAAGCTGCTCGATCCTGCCCCTGCTGCGAGCCCCGTATGGTAGCGGTCAATTTGCTTTCGAGTGGTAGCTCGCTGTGGTCGGCGGTCTCCCGTTCCAGCTGGGGGTGGGTTTCGTCGTTCGCGCTCGGGTCGACGCCTTGTTTGCCGGGGGGACGTTGTGCGGCACGCGTTGCCTTGGATTTTTTCAAATCCTGGCGGAAACGTGCGGGCGTGTCACCAAAATGCAGGACCGGATAGCGGACTTTGGCGTTTTCGGCCGTGGTCAACAGTTTTTCCGCCAATTCGAGCTTGCCGGCCAGCAGGGCCGTGCGTGCTTTTTGCAGTAGCTGGTCCACCTCTGCCCGGCCGAGCGGGTGTGGCTGTGTGTGCTGGGTTGTCGGCGTTTCCGTGGCCCTCGCTGGAGTCGCTCCCCAACCCGTCAACAGTGCCATAGTGGCCAACAAAGCCTGCAGCAAAAAATGATGTGCTGAGCGTTTGATGTTGGCGTGGCTGGGCAGAATGGTCCTGGCGGGCATGTATTTCGGCCGTAGGCCGAGATGCGGGCCGATGGACCTCAGGGGGCTATCAATGGTGGTGCTATACATGGATTGCTTCTACCGACTTATAACAGCCATACGGGAAATCAATGACTTGCTTGATGGAAAGGGGGCCTGCTGGCCACACCTCGCCCCGAGATCGGAGGTGGTTAATTACTAATCCCGCAGAAAAGCGTCAAGAGCAGTCGTCGGAGTCGAGGGGATCCGGGCAGGAACGGGCTCGTAAATTTCCCCCGGACCAGCCGCGGGGCCTGCTAGCTGCGAAAGCACTTTAGGATCATCCCGAAGGGCCCAGCGCGGCGTAGCCGCCAACCACCCCCCGTTCAGACTTGACCTAGGGTGCCACTGCTGGCTCGCCCCAATCCCGTTCGGCACGAAAGTTGTTGGCGAGTAGCAGAAAATTTTGAACCACGACGAAACAACGGAAACAACGAAT
>CAMYJY010000092.1:7615-15068 GCA_947258835.1 uncultured Pirellulales bacterium | reverse complement strand
GAATCTAGACCACTGGCACTGCTACTGGATTCCCGCCTGCGCGGGAATGACTGGAACCCCTTAATACTGCTACTAAAATCGTTACCAGCGTTGGGTGGCACCGACAATCGTTCGATCACATCAACTCACTGGCAACGTTCCCTCCGAACGACTGTCGGTGCCACCCGAAGTGGAAAAGAATAGGCTGCGCCTCAGTCTATGGTTTCACATCAAATACCCCACATCAAATATCTCACATTTCACATCTCACATCTCCCAGGGCATGGGATAGCAGGGTTGGTTGTAGGGGGTATCTGCCTTGGCTTGCAGCTCGAGGTGAGAAACCAACACCGCTGGGCTGATGGTGCTGACGGGAATCCAGCCGGATTCCGCACCACAATAGGCATTGTCCACTGCGTAACGACTGCCGGCGGCGATGACCAGCCGACTGGCGTTTAAGGGGGTGCCGACGAAATCCACGCCGCGGATCAGCTCTTCCCGCCCATCGGGGTAGACGCGGGCAGCCAAATTAATTTCTCCCAAAAACGCCTGAAAATTGTAGGCGTCCGTGGTTGTCTCTCCACCAGTTGCGGCCAGGATGCGGACCCCGTACGGCAAGCCTTGGCGTTTTACCTCTTCGATTAGCTGGGCCTTCAATTGTGAGTCACTGACGCCGTTTTCGCTGACGATGCGGGTTACCGCCATGCGGCTCATTGTTTGGAGGCCGCATTCATTGCGGCCATGGCCATTGGAGGCGTGTTGGCGCGTGATGCCGGCTCGGGAGGTGAGAAATCCCTGGAGTTTGCCGTGGGATACCAGGCTGGCCCGCTGGGCCGGTACGCCCTCGTCGTCGTAATGGTAGTGTCCCACCAGCGACTTTCCCTCGTAGTGCTCTAGGCGGGGATCGTCTTCGATGGTCAAGAAATTCGGTGCGATCACCTTCCGCCGGCTGTCTCGAAAGGTTTGTCCCTCTCCCGCGCAGAGTAGACGGTTGCCTTCCAGGCGATGGCCGAGTGCTTCATGGATTAATAGGCCCGCCGGCACGGGATCCAGTAGCACCGGTCCGGAGTACGAACGCAAGGTAGGGGCCGCGGCCAGTGTGTTTAAGGTCTGAATCGTTTGTCGGATTTCCTGACGAAAACGGCGCGGAGTTGGCATTTCCGCGGGATCCGTGACAAATTTGTTGAGCGTCCAGCTGAGGGCATCGCCGTGGGAGGGTAGCATCCATAAATAACAGGACAGGTTCCATAACGGTTTCCTCTGAATGATTAAGGAACCCTCGCTATTGACGAAGACGGTCGTGCCATCCCGTACCTCCAATCTGACCGAGGACTCCTTGATGTCGGGATACTCGCAGATGAGTCGGGAGGTGCGCTCGACAAATTGTCGCCAGTAGGGCTGGTCGACCGGTGGCAGCCCGCGCCAACGCACGTCTTGGATACCCGCTAGGCGTTGCCAGGATGGTAGCTGGCGGTGGCGATCCAGATAGGTCAGTTCGGAGGATTTCTTTTCGGCCAGCGCTTCCACCGCCTCTCGGTAGCGAATTTCCGCCTGACGCCATAAACCGTGTTGGATGCTGGGGGCACTCTTACCGAACGGCAAATCCACATAGCTGAGGGATTCTTTTTCATCGGAGTCGAGCAGCCCGCCGTCCTGCATTTGATCTTGGCGGTAGGAGCCGACGCGGACGTCGCAATGACATTTTCTCTGGCGTTGTTGGTGGTCCACCAACAAGCCACCGAAGCTGGCCTTCAGCTCCCAACGCTGCACGTCCCGCGCGAGAAAGGAGATGTAGAAAGGGCGTGGGTAGCCCCGGCAGCGGATTTCCTGCATGCCCCGTTCGGCTTCGCCACGCATCAGTTGGCCGAGGCGGATCGCTTCGTTTTTCTGCATGTGCTTTGTCTCTTGAAACAGTGTGCTTTCTGAGCAAACGCCGCTGCCGCCGCCGGGGAAAAGGTAGGTTCGGCCGGCCGGAGCGTGATTTGCGATGCCCGGGCGGTGTGTGGCCGCGGTGCGGACCCACACCTGTTATACTATAGCAAATTTCGAAAATGCGTTGTGCTGCCATCGGGTCGCACTGCGTGGCTCCCCTTGGTTTTCACGTGGATCACAACTACGTGTTTTCGTAAGCTGCTTTAGGGCTGTGCCGATACGTTGGATGTGCCTTGCAGGTTACTGGATTCCCGCCTGCGCGGGAATGACGTACGCGCAGGTTGCTGGATTCCCGCCTGCGCGGGAATGACGTTAATCTACTAGGAAAGTGCAAAAAACATGACCGAGCAGCAAAACATTCACCTCCTGTATTCCCAGTTGCGTGCGGACCAGCTGGCGGCGTATCTTACGTCGCAAGACTGGGAGGTAAAAACCGATCCGCGCACCGGTCGCCTGCAATGCATTGGCCCCTCGCACGCAGAAGGCCAGCGCTATGAAATATTTGTTTCGCGGGATACGACTGCCCGCAATCATCGCTGGCACTTGCAGCGGGCCGTCTACGCCCTATGCGATATTGAGAATCGTGAGCCGGCGGAGATTGTCAGCGATATGTTGCGGATGCCGGTGTCCCCTGCCGCCGAGCAGCGCGATGATGTCCTGCAGGTACGGAATGACAGCCCCGCTTCCGTAACGATGACCGTGGGGGACGGCCAGCTCACGATGGTCCTGGAGCCTGGCCAGGTGGTGGGCTTTGCGGCGACGGACGGCACACGGCAGGCCCTGCGGGCAGATATTGCCGCAGGCTCGGTTTCGCTCCGTTGACCAGGCTCTGCGCCACCCTCTACAGGTCTGCGAGCAGGGCGGCTAGTTCGGGGTCCATATCATCGTCGTCGTCGGACTCGGTGGCATCGTCTCCGCCGAGGTCGGCCAAGAGGGCATCCAGCTCGGCGTCGCTGTCATCCTCGGCGGGTGCAGAGGCATCTTCCGCGGACGAACTGTCGGAACCCAGATCGGCCAGCATGGCGTCGAGGTCGTCATCCTGGGCAGGTGTCTCTTCCGCTGCGGGGGTCGTCTCGGCGGGCGGCGTTGCCGCCGCCGCAGCTGGCTGAGGCGCGGTGGTTCCCGCTGCCGGCACCGCCAGTGGGGCCCAGGGGCCCGCCAGCGGTTGGCCGGAGAGGGCCTTAAAACCGCCCAGCCGTGCTTCGGGGCGGCCTTTGATGGCCAAAATAGGGGTGAAGTTTTGCGAGGATACGTATGCCGCCAGCCGTTCCGAGAGGAGCCGATTCGTGCACGGTAGCGCCACTTGATCTCCGTCATCATCGGTGTAGTAGTAGAACGGTAAATCGTCCACGCCCAGGATGGAACCCAATTCCATCTTTTGTAATCCCTGGTTCTGAAACGTCTGTCCCAGCAGTAGGCCCGCCAAAAAGGCCGCATTCCCCCACAGCATGCCACCTACACCGCTCTGCCTGGTGAACTCCTCAAACTCAAAGGCATCGATGGGTTCGGACTTTTTGCCGAAGGGCCAGCGGAGCATGAAGCGGGGCACGGTCAGTGCCAGGTAGCCGGCTTCAGGCAGCGAGGTCAACTGCGACCAGGACTCCGCCACCAGCGGATGGATGTCTTCGGGTTTGGACTTCTTCAAGCATTCGTTGCTGACGGAGGCCGCAAAGGGAGCGCAGGCCGCCGCGGCAATCTTGGCCATGCGGCCCAGCAGGTCGGCATGGGGAGGGGTCTGTTCGAAGGTGTAGTTGCCCACCAGTACGGACAGGCGGCCTTGCTGCTCGTCCAGGCCAGGCTGTTCCACCAGCAACTTGTACAGCCCCGTCTCTTCCAGGTTGTCCGTGGCGCTCAAGTCCGCCGCGATCTCTTCTGCCGTGATGTCATACAACACAATCTGCAAACTGGAATCCGTTTCCAAACGACGCACCAGCAGCTCGATGGAGCGCCAGACCGATTCCAGGGCCTGGAAATCCGGATCGTGGAGTACGCGCCGCATGGTATCCGAGAGTGCCGCGTCCACCGTCGCGATCATCTGGTCCTGCCGAGGATCCGGTTCGGGAGAGACGTGCGACCGGATCAATTCTTTGACCAGCGCATTGACGGGGGTCTCGGTCGTGGTGGACGGACGGCCCACCAAGGCCGCGAAGTCACTTCGTTTGGCGTTGGGCACGGCGGCACCGCGGGGTGCCTGACGGCGGTGGGCATGTTGCTCGATGGCCGTCTCACCCAGCAGTGCCTGCACGGCCCGGGTGGCGCGTTCGAAAGTCGCCGTATCGGCCAACTTTCCTCTGAGGTCGGAGAGCTTGCTAAACACTTCCAGATTTTGGTAGAGCTCGTCGGGGTGAAAGGATTCCATCTCGGTGATGGGCACCTGCACGCTGCCGCCGTCATCGCCGATGGGCAAGTGCAACTGAATATCCAGCCGCGCCATCAGTTCGTCGAGATTGTCCACGTCGACCCGGAGCGGTTTACGCGCCGCCAGGGCCTCGCCGGTTTCCAGTTTTCCTTGGTTGGCGCGCCCCGACAAATCCCCCAGGACGGCGATCCGAAAGCAATCGCTCTTGCCGGGCGTTCCGCTGGGGGCTGCCAGGCTGCCAAAATTGACTTGGTACTGCATGATCTAACATCTCACATGAAAAAGGTGGAGCTGCGCCCCAGCCTACGGATTGCTGCCTAGTCGAATTGATACGTGAAATTTCCGTTCTCCGCTGAAACCTCGATGGCCTCCAGCGAGTTGCCGGAGACCATGCGATTGAGAAATTCTCGGCTGATCTGTGGCAACATGGTATTCGTGAGAATGGCGTCGATCATACGTCCGCCACTCTCCAGTTCTGTGCACCGCTCCACGATCAAGTCCACGACCTGGTCATCATAGCGGAAGGGAATGCCATGATTGGTCTGGACCCGCTTGACAATCCGCTCCAATTGCAGGCGGGCGATGCTGCCGACCATGGTGTCGCTCAGTGGATAATAGGGAATCACTACCAGACGACCCAAGAGGGCGGCGGGGAAGACCTGCAGCAGCGGTTCCCGCAGGGCCTTGGCGATGCCCTCGGCGGTCGGCAGCAGTTCGGGGTCTTGGCAGAGGTTCATGATCAACTCGCTGCCGACATTGGAGGTCAACAAGATAAGCGTGTTTTTAAAATCAATCAAGCGGCCTTCGCCATCTTCCATGATGCCTTTGTCAAACACCTGGAAGAAAATCTCATGCACGTCGGAGTGGGCCTTTTCAACCTCGTCCAGCAGGACCACGCTGTAGGGGCGACGGCGGACCGCCTCGGTGAGCACGCCCCCCTCGCCATAGCCCACGTAGCCCGGAGGCGCTCCCTTGAGCGTGGAGACCGTGTGGGCCTCCTGGAACTCGCTCATATTGATGGTGATCACATTTTGTTCGCCACCGTAGAGGGATTCGGCCAGGGCCAAGGCCGTTTCTGTTTTGCCCACGCCGCTGGGCCCGCAGAGCATAAACACCCCAATCGGTTTGTTCGGGTTGTCGAGGCTGGCACGGGAGGTCTGAATCCGTTTGGCGACCATTTCCAAGCCATGGTCTTGGCCGATCACGCGCCCACCAAGTGTGTGGGCCAGGTCCAGGACCGTAGCCAGCTCGTCCTTGACCATCCGTCCCACCGGAATGCCCGTCCAATCCGCCACCACCGAGCCCACAGCCTGCTGGTCCACCGTGGGCAGAATGAGTGGGGCTTCCCCTTGCAAGGCATCCAGCTCCGCTTGCACCGTGGCCAGTTGCTCTTGGAGCTGCTGCCGCTCTTCGTTGGTGAGTGGGTCTGGCTCCGCCGCGGCGTCGGCCGCCTGTTCCAAATCGCTCTGCGTGGCTTCGACCTTGCCTTGGGAACCCCGCAGCTGGGCGCGGATGTCCAGGATTTTTCGGACTTGCTCCTGTTCTTGGGCCCAGCGGCTTTCCAATTCCGCCAGGCGGCTTTGCTGCGAATCCAGCTGCTGTTGGGCTGCCTGCCGCCGCTCGGCGGTGTCAATGCCTACGGTTTCCTCGTTGGCAATAATTTCCAGTTCGGTTTGCAGGGCCTGAATCGCACGGCGGCAGTCGTCCACTTCGGCTGGTACCGCGTGTTGGCTGATGGCCACGCGGGCGCAGGCCGTGTCCAGCAGGCTGACGGATTTGTCCGGCAATTGACGGGCCGGAATGTAGCGATGGGATAACCGCACGGCCGCCTCGATGGCCTCGTCCAGCACTTGCACCTGATGGTGTTTTTCGAGGGTGGAGGCCATGTTCCGCATCATGAGAATGGCCTTCTCTTCGCTGGGTTCGTCAATCTGCACCACTTGGAACCGCCGCGTCAGGGCGGGGTCTTTTTCGATGTGTTTTTTATATTCGGCCCAGGTCGTGGCGGCGATGGTTTTGAGGGTGCCCCGCGCCAGGGCCGGTTTCAGCAGGTTGGCGGCATCCCCCGTGCCCGCCGCCCCCCCGGCGCCGACCAAGGTATGGGCTTCGTCGATGAACAGGATGATGGGTTTTTCCGACGACTGCACTTCTTCGATGACTTGTTTGAGCCGGTTCTCGAATTCGCCTTTCATGCTGGCGCCGGCCTGCAGTGCACCTACGTCCAGCGAACGCAGGGTGACATCCTTCAGTGGCGGCGGCACGTCACCGGCCGCAATTCTGAGGGCAAAGCCCTCTAGGACGGCCGTCTTACCCACGCCCGCCTCTCCGGTGAGAATCGGGTTGTTCTGGCGGCGGCGCATCAGGATGTCGACAATCTGACGGATCTCTTCGTCACGACCGATGATGGGATCGATTTCGCCCTGGCGAGCGGCCTCGGTGAGATCGGTGGAGAACTGCTGCAGCGCTTCTTGTTTGCCCATGGCGGCCGGTGCCATCGCCCCACTGGCCTCGCCCGGCGCGGCACCGCCCCCCACCTGCGACCCATCGGTGGCTGCCAGTTGCTCCTCCGGCGATCCGCTGAGAATCTGGGCAAACTCATCGATCAACTCGTCCACGCGCACCTTGGCAAACTCCGCCGAGATGCCCGTCAGCGCGTGGCTCAATCCACGTGTTTTGAGAATACCGATCACCAGGTGTCCCGAGCGGACTTGCGTATGGCCATAGATTAAGGAACCGTACACCCAGCCCCGTTCGACGGCCTCCTCGACATGCGCGGAGAGATCGGAAATCGAGGTGGCACCGCGGGGGAGCTTGTCCAAGGCGTCGGTGAGATCTTTGGCCAAACGGGACGGCTCGAGCTGGAAATGTTTGATTACCAGGTGCAGGTCGGAGCTGGGCAGCTGCAAGATTTGGTGTACCCAATGGGACAGTTCAACATAAGGATTGCCACGCATTTTGCAGAATACGGTAGCACTCTCGATGGCCTTGTAACCCAGGCTGTTCAGTTTGCCAAACAGGGCCGCTCGACTAATTTCACTCACAGGGATACTCCTTGGGGACTCACCGGTTTGTACTACTAACGGTAAAAATCTTTGAATCTTGCGCAAACTTGAGCGACCAACGGGAGCGGTCAAGCGCTTTCCGAGCGGTAGCTCGCTTTGGTTGGCGGCCCCCCGGTCGAGC
>CAMYJY010000092.1:0-7606 GCA_947258835.1 uncultured Pirellulales bacterium | reverse complement strand
TTGAGCGACCAACGGGAGCGGTCAAGCGCTTTCCGAGCGGTAGCTCGCTTTGGTTGGCGGCCCCCCGGTCGAGCCGGGGGCAGGCTCTGCCGCCTTGTGGCACAACCGGTTCCAATGTCAAATAAATTGAATTACTTACTTAAGGTGTCGCGGTAGTTCAAGCGCCCCACGGAAGTGGGTCGACCACCAGGTCATCCGGGTCGGTGGCCATGGGGTCACCGGCCAGCCAGGTGGTCCATCCCAGTTGGCCCGCCTGGCCCAACTGGATGGGTGGGGTTTCCTCCTTGCGCAGCACAAGCTGCAAATCCCAGTCGAGTTCCTGCCCCAGGTAATTCAGGATGGTCGCAATCAGCCGCTGCAGGCTCTCACCTCCCGGCAACAGGCGGCAGTAGTCGGCCAGCCGCAGGGGCCCCATGACGACCCGGAATTTTTGTTGGCAATCCCAGACATGGGAGCCGATGGTGGTGTTCAATCCCAATTGGCCACTGGCCTCACCCAGAAAGAAGCGGCAGTTGGTGGGCAATTCGACCCATTGACCAACGAACTGCTGCAGGTGCACGGGGAGGGCAAAAAAACCACTGAGGATGGCCTGCAAGCCCGCGGCGCTGCGGGTTTGTGCGGCGAAGCGGCCGGCGAAGTGCAACTTGGCCAAATCCGGCAGAGCATCCCGCTCCCGCAACGAGTCCATGCCCAGCCCGCAGGTGGTGGCCACATAGGTCGCGAATCGATCATCTTGGGGACGGTCAAAGCTCACCGTAGGCCGCACTCTGGCCCAGGCCCGATAGAACAGTGTCAGCAGGCGATGGTGGAAAGTATCCAAAAATCGCACCAGCGTCCGATCTTGATGATTCCGCAGACGGTCCCGTGCGTACTCGGTCAAGTACAGCGGCAACGGACCTTGGGGCCCCAACAACCCAAAAAATCGCTGGATGAGATGGGGCGGACGGCGGCCCTGTTGCAGTTCGGCGATGGTGGCGGGTGCGAAGGACAGCGAGGCCTCTTGGCCCAGCCGTACCGGTTCTTCGGCCGGACGCGTGGCGCAGCCCGTGCGGGGACGCTCGGGGTAAGCCGCATCCAACCGGCGGAGGGCCTGCAGGATGTCAAATTTATAGGGGGCATCCTGCAGTTGGCCCCACAGCTCGGCCGCCCCCTCCCCGACAGCAGGCGTGTCGAGGGCATGCGCACCGCGCGTTCCAAAATCGTCCGGCATCTTGTCCGGCCGCTGGATCTCTCCCGTGCGGTCTTGGCTGTTCGTGGCACCAGAGTCTGGCTGCACTACAGAATCTGGCGTTTTCCGTATCGCATCGGCCATCGGGCCACCTCATGCCGTTGTTGTGTGCGCAAAACGGTTTCTGTGAAGGAGTTGATAGAAACATAACGGGCAAAAAACTCTTCCAGCACCGCCCCCAGCAGGTACACCCCGACCCCTTCAAAGGCCTCCTCATCCGCGGTCACGCTGACTTCCAGTCCCCGACCGAAGGTTAGCGGACCGGTGGTGGGCAAGGGGCGGATAATCGGTTGGGATTGGACATGACGGATCCCTTCAATTTGCTTCTCGATGGCGGGCACGCCCGAATTGCAGTACAGGCTGAGCAGTTCGCGGAGCGCCGCCGCCCCCGTGTGCTGATCATTGTCCGTGATCGACAGGTAATTCAGGGACAAGTGGCTAATCAGTTTCCAGGTCATGTCTCCGGAAACATGGGCCAGGGAGGGCCGGGGAGCGGTCGGGCCGGTCACGCAGCGAATCGAAGTGACCGGCGCCCCGATCTCCAAGGTAAAATCGGTCTCGCCAATGCCCACAGGCATCTGCAGCGGCAGGTCCCGATTGGTGCAGAGGACTTCCGCCGTCAAAATCTGGATGTCTCCCTGGTAGGGCGCCTGTTCCGCATCCACCAGCGAGACAAAGAGTTCACTGCCTACGTAGTTGGTCCGCAGGCCATGTTGGCGTTGTTTGCTCGTCAGCACGCGCGGCATGCGTCGCTGTGCGTAGTAGGCCCGCGCGCCGGCTCCGGACTGATCGTGGAGAGCATAAAACGGTAAAAACTCCTGCTGCTGATCGGCATTCACCCCCATCCCCACGACACGGTTCAGCTGATAGACCTCCAAATCCATGGGCCGTGTGCGGTCCGGTACGATGTGGTGCTCCGACTGCCGATTGTCGATGTGGACCGCGTCGGCGCGGAGCGGATACAGGTTGATTGCCGGTGCGCAGTAGAGCGCTACATAACGCTTGTCGACGACCCGGGACAGATCGCTGTCTGCCCGGTTGAACAGGAAAATGAACTCAATTTCGTCCTCGGTGCAGTGCTGGAAATACTGCCGCAAGTCGGTCAACTCGACAAACAGAAACCGATGATGAAACGCAAAATACTCGCGCAGCAGACGATACCCTTGAAAAGAAGCCAGGCTGTAGGGCAGGAGGGACTGGTCTTCGTCAAATCCCACCCGCTGCACCTGCTGCGGTCCCATCACCTTTTGCCAGCGGGCGGGGCCCTGGCCCACCGGACGTACCAAGACGCCGACCAGATTGGCAAAACACTGCTCGTACAGCCGCACGGGCAAATCCTCACGCCCCCGCAAATAAAAAGGCAGGCGATCGATGGGCAGCTTGCTGAGTTTTTTCCCGGGGGCGACGCGTAGCCGCACCCGCAGCCCCGCCTCCGTGTCGCGCAGGTTCTCGGGGAGCTCGATGGACGCGGTATCCCGACTAAAGTAGTTGACGTCGCTGACTTCCACGGGCCAGAGGGTGACGTCATGGGCCGTGCGATACTGACAGGCCGTCTGCTCATTGGGGCCGATGAGACTTCGCAGCGTGGTATGCCGTGGCACCCGGAAGCCGTCATTTACCGAGCCGGAGCTCATGTCCGGTTGCAACTGCACGACCGCCATCGAAGGCAGCGGTGCCAACAGGTGCGGATAGACCATCTCCAGCAGGTGCTGCACCAGCTGCGGGAACTCGGCGTCCATTTTCAGTTGGACGCGGGCCGCCATAAAAGCAAACCCCTCAAAGAGCCGTTCGACGTAAGGATCGGCGCAGGCGAAACCATCCAATCCCAAACGCCCGGCAATTTTGGGGAATTCTTCCGCGAACTCGCTACCCATCTCGCGGACATGGCGGAGCTCATTCTCGTAATATCGCAGTAAGCGTGGATCCATAGGTTTTTACTTTAGGTGAAAAGTGCTGTGCCCCGTGCAGGCCGATGGGGGCCGGAAAAGCCTGCCCAAACAAGCCCCACGGCCACTGTTGATTTCAAGTCGCCAGGCAGCCGGAAGTATGCCTGGGGGGGCAGGCTTTACCGGCTTCATGGAGGCGTTGTTTTTAGTTTGAGAATTGCACTACCCCACTTGCTTTACCTGAACTTTGCCCGTGTCCAGATCCACTTCGGTTTGCAGATAGAGCTGAATGGGAAGCGGGTCCGCCCACATTTCTCCATCGATGTCAAAAATTAACGTATTCTGATTCATGTCCACGTCGGACAAGACCGCGCGTACTTGCAGCGTTTCGGGGCTGAGTCGTGGTTCGAACTTACGGATGGCGTCGCGTACTGCGGCCTCGATGTCCGTCACATCGACGCCCGAGGCCGTGGTTCCTGATAACGTGGGGATACCGAAATTCAGCACCGAGTGCGCGGTGTGGGGATAGGATTCCATGTCCGCAATCGACTGACCGTCGTCCGTGTTTAACAGCACACCCAGATCACGCACCACACAGTCGCGCAGCTCGTTGAGCGAGAGCACCCGGCGGTCGCGGGATTCCAGCTTGCTCCGCGGCTGATCATCGCGCAAACGATCTAACAGGGAAGGCTGGAGGCGTTCTTGTGGGGGCAGTTCACTCATGGGCGCTTAGGACGGCCCCATTTCCAAGCGGCAGATATCCAGTAAGGCAAAATCGGTCGT
The DNA here is from genome assembly GCA_947258835.1 of uncultured Pirellulales bacterium. GTDB lineage: Bacteria > Planctomycetota > Planctomycetia > Pirellulales > Lacipirellulaceae > Bythopirellula. The sequence continues at coordinate 3,709 of CAMYJY010000092.1, read as the reverse complement.
GTCGGTGGCCAAGACCCGCTGCCCCAGGCCCAGGCAGGTCTCGGTGGTGGGTTGGGACCACGAGGTCCGACGGGCCAGCTTGAGTTGGTTGTGGTCGTCATTGCCGGGCTCGACCAACTCGGTGCCGGCATATCGGGTAGGCACCATGCCCACCGCCTCGCCTCCGTTGGTCCAGGTAAACGTGGCCGGCATCCAGACAACGTCCCGCAGGTCGGTCGGGTCATCGAGAGTCAGCGACTGGATGCAGGTAAACGGCACCCAGTAATACTTGCCGTTGACGATGGCCTCCAGCAGGGGGCCGAGACGGGTATCCGCATCGGCAATCCAAGCAAATTCAGTGGGTTCTGCGTCCGCGGTGCTGCCCCGGGCAAACAGCTGGCCGGGCGTGGCGGGAGCTTCGGCAAAGGCCTGTGCCCGCAGGGCGTCGGCTGCCGCGTGCTGTCCGTCGGCCGTGTGCCGCAACGCCTCCACCAACTGGGCCACCCAGGCCTGCGGCTCACCGAATATCAGCGGCGCCCGTTGCCCAGCAAAGACCTGCTGACGAAACACCTCGCACCGCAAGACCTCTTGGTAGGTTTGGGCCATGGGCAGGGCGGCCGGGTCCAAATCGCGGGCGACGTTCAGCTGGGTTAAAGCCCGTTTCCAATCGCCCAACACCGATTGCAGCTGGAACAAAAAAACGCGGTGACGCGGGTCTTCGGGGGCGCTGCGGACATCCTCTTTGAGATGAGAGAGCGCGGCCTCTAAGTCTCCGCTGCGAAGCGATTCGACCGCCGACATGGTTGCTGGTCCTGTAATGTGCAGTTGTTGGAAGAACGGCAGCTACTTCGGAAAAGAGACTTTCCAGTCCGTGTTTTTCTTCTGGTCCCAGCCCTTCTCGATCGCAGGTCCGACAACTTTGCCGTCTTTTGTCGGCAGGTACTTGAGGGCAACTTGATCGAACCACAGGCTTAAGGACTCTTTTGGTCGACCGTCTTCGTAGGATTCCAGGCCCCAATTTTTAACCAATACATTCCCCACTTTAATCTGCAGGGACGCCTTCGTCGAATCACCCGTCACGTGTAAAAATGCCACGTCGGCAGTCAGCGGCGAGTCGCTGGCCCGTGTTTTGCTGCGGTGTTTCATGGCCCACAGCATCAGGTCGCAGGTTGCCGTGTCGACTTGCTTGTGGATGCTGAGCTCCGTAAACCCAGCCTCGCTATCCCGGAAGTGACTTGGTGGGGCCACTTCTGCACCGATGACGGAGGGCGACGCGTTGCTCCTGCCGGCAGCCGCACTCAGGCTGGCGATCGGCTGTTTCCTCTCGCTGCTCTTGGTGCTGCCACCGAACCCCAGGAGTAGCGCCTCCGCGGGAAAGTAACTGTCATAACCCGCGACGGCGCAGCTACCCTGTACGTTGGTAATACGAACGACGATCATCGATAACACCGACTACCACGGTTAGCAAACGCCACCAAACCCGAGCCTGGAATCTCCTCAGGACTAGCCTGCCTTCAGCGAAATTCCGTGGCTGTCCCATTTGATGTTTTTCACGTTGTCCCAAGCCATGGTGCCCGCCTGCTTGAAGACCTTGCCGTCCTCGGTGCTCATGTATTGGAAAGCAATCTTGTTGTAGTAGAACGCGACTTCCTCGGTGGGACGGTCATCCGCGTCTCCCGAAGTGGACCAACTCTTGATGAAACAGCGATCCAACTTGTAACGCAAATAACACATGGGCTTGCCATCGGTGCCACCGGCACCGACCTCGACAAAGTCAATTTCGGCGGTCCCGCAGGAGTTCCCATTGATGGCAAACTGGGCCAGCGTGGCGGAAGAGGAATCCATACTCTTGCTCACGGAGCACTCTTGCAGCTCACCAACACCCACATTGATATCGGCGGTGCCGCCCTTCTCACCACTTTCCTTCATTTCCCGCTCCACTCCGAAGCTAAAACTATCAGCCACGAAATAGGCCCCACTGTCATAGCCCTGCGCTTTGCAGTCGCCTGGAACACCTGGAATTTTGACATAAATGGCCATTTGCTTGTCCCTTTCACGAAATAAGTTTTACGACGTTGACTGATTAAACAAAAGACGTATCACCGCCTGTGCTGTGGCGTTACGTCATTATTCTACAGCAAAATTGCGAACTGAACACTTCTTAACTTAACTCTGCAGTTTCTGCAAAAACGGCCGGAGGCCGCTCTGGCAGAAGTAAATTGATTTGCACCAAAAGTCGATCGTGAAGATCCGTCCTGGTGTGATCCCAACCAGCCTCCCTTTCACATGCCAATCGACCCCCCGTTCTTACCAGGGGCTGGGGCGATAAGCCGCCCGGGAACCGGCGCTTTTGGCAGCTAACGCTTTTGGCCGGGTCGGCCTCATTGGTTAAATTTGGAACTACGGACTCTTCTACTCCTTCTTTTATTCCTTGGCCGATGGCAGCTTGGAAGTTAACCGGAGTGAAACCGTAAGCCCCTCCAGCTGGTAATGCGGACGCAGGAAAAACTTGGAACTGTAATACCCCGGATTGCTCTCATCCTCGTCCACCACGACCTCGGCCGCCGCCAGTGGCCGCTGCGCCTTATCCGCCTCCGTGGCGGTGCTGGGATTCGGCTCGATGTATTGGTTGATCCAATTTTGTAACCAGACTTGGACGTCGTCCCGCTCCTTGAACGAACCAATTTTGTCCCGCACCATGCATTTGAGGTAGTGGGCAAAGCGACAGGTGGCGAACAAGTAGGGCAGCCGGGCCGCCAGATTGGCATTGGCCGTGGCGTCGGGATCTTCGTATTCCTGAGGTTTTTGCAACGATTGGGCCCCAATAAAGGCGGCAAAATCACTGTTTTTCTTGTGAATCAGCGGCATGAAGCCATTCTTGGCCAGTTCCGCTTCGCGGCGATCGCTAATGGCAATCTCGGTGGGGCATTTCATATCCACGCCGCCATCGTCGGTGGGGAAGGTATGGGTGGGTAGCCCCTCCACGGCCCCGCCTGATTCGATACCCCGGATGGCAGTGCACCAACCGTACATCTTGAAGGCCCTGGTGATATTGGTCGCCATGGCATAGGAGGAATTGGCCCAGGCGTAGTTGATATGATCGGCCCCTTCGACATCTTCCTCGAAGTCGAAGGCCTCGACCGGATCGGTCTTGGCACCGTAGGGGAGCCGGGCCAGGAATCTGGGCATGGCCAAGGCCAGGTAACGTGAATCTTCCGATTCCCGTAGGGAACGCCAGCCGGCGTACTCCGGGGTCTGAAAGATCTTGGTCAGGTCGCGCGGATTGCTCAGTTCTTGCCAGGACTCCATCTGCATCAGCCCGGGGTCGGCCCCAGCGATGAAGGGCGCGTGGGCCGCGGCGGCCACCTCGGCCATGCCATTTAAGAGTTCAACATCCGGTGGGCTGTGGTCAAAATGATAGTCTCCTACCAAACAGCCGTAGGGCTCGCCACCAAATTGCCCAAACTCCTCTTCGTAGAGCTTTTTAAAGATCGGGCTCTGGTCCCAAGCCGTGCCCTTGAATTTCTTCAGGGTCTTGCCCAGCTCTTTCTTGGAGATATTGAGCACGCGGATTTTGAGCATCTCATCCGTTTCGGTGTTGTTGACCAAATAGTGCAGCCCCCGCCAGCCGCTTTCCAACTTTTGGTAATCTGCGTGGTGGATGATTTTGTTGATTTGCTCGGTCAGTTTCCGATCGATTTCGGCCACAATCGCCGTGATCGAGGCCAGC
>CAMYJY010000091.1 GCA_947258835.1 uncultured Pirellulales bacterium | reverse complement strand
CAGCTGTTGCCTCCCGCACGCGTGGCGTCAGGGACACGGCTCGATGACCCCTCCACCTACCGCACGCTCGGCACGGTCAGCGGCCGGCCCCGTGAATCCGCGGCACGGTCCAGTCGCGGAGTCGCCGAAGAATCCATTGCTATCCCAGGAGCCAGTCCGTGATGAGCATCCTGGGCGACGTCCGCGGTTACCTGACTGAAACTTGGCAGGCCTGGAATCGATTTTGGTTCACACCCACCGACCCGGCGACACTCTGTCTCATCCGCCTGCTGGCCGGTTCGCTCCTGTTTTATACCCACCTGGTCTGGTCTCTGGACTTGCAGGCCTTTCTGGGGCCGGAGGGTTGGTTGCCGGTAGACTACCTCCGTGCGCTGCATGTTCGCCCCGACTCCGCCACTCCGCAGTGGTCGGTGTGGAGTTTGTTTTTTTGGATCAAGCAGCCGTGGCTGTTGTGGGTTGTGCATGGGGCGGCGGTTTTGGTGTTTTTCTGTTTGATGCTGGGACTGTTTACCCGCACCAGCGCTGTCTTGGGTTTTTTCCTGGCCGTCAGTTATGCCCACCGCGTGACTCCCGGGGCCTTTTTTGGCTTGGACAAAGTCAACTGCATGCTGGCATTGTATCTCATGCTCGGTCCTTGCGGCGCTCGCTACTCGCTGGATAGTCTCAGACGCTGGCGACGCGGGGATACCAGTCCCGTGCCACCCAGTACCTCGGCCAACCTGGCCCTGCGGCTGATGCAGCTGCAGCTGTGCATCATCTATTTGTTCTCGGGGCTGGCCAAATTGATGGGTGAGAACTGGCAGGCGGGCACGGCCGTGTGGTGGGCGGTGGCCAATTTTGAGTACCAATCCCTGGACATGACTTGGCTGGCCGGTTGGCCCGTGTTAGTCGCTCTGGCGACCCACGCCACCGTGTTTTGGGAACTGTTTTACTGTTGCCTGGTTTGGAACCGGTTGACGCGGCCCCTGGTCTTGGGCATGGCCTTCGCCATCCACGGAGGCATCGCCCTCTCCATGGGCATGATCACCTTTGGTTTGGCCATGATCTACGCCAATTTGGCCTTTCTGCAACCGGCCACGGTCCGCCGCTGGGTCGACCCGTTGGCTGCACGCGTCGCGAGAATGTTCGCTGGTCCCCAGGATGGCGACCCGTCGTAGGCTGGGCCCCACTTGATGTGTGCTTTTTTGTTGACACCTGCGCTGCCAAGGGGCCTGCGGCGCGGGGCGGAAGGTGCGGTATTTGGCGAGCAAAATGCTGATCGTGCGATCGTAGGCCGCGCGGATCGCAATAAAAAGCTGGGGCTCCGCCCCAGCCCACGGGGTGAAATCGGCCCGCGCACAGGAGTTCTGCTACGTTGCCCTCAGGCCTGGGGCCATCTATCATGGTAGCTCGACCTAAAGTTTTGGTAGTGTACTGCGGAGTTTTGTTGTGATTGAATCGATTGCCATCGTGGGCGCTACCGGCGCTGTGGGACGTTTGATACGTCAGTTGCTCGAGGAGCGTAATTTTCCCTATCAGAAAATTACCTTCCTGGCTTCCCAGCGTTCGGCAGGGACGAAGATTTCTTTTCAGGGTGCCGAGCACGAAGTCCAGTTGCTGTGCCCCGAGGCCTTTAACGATATCGATTTGGCGATTGGTAGCACGCCGGACGACGTGGCCGCGGAGTTTTGCCCCTGGGCCGTGGAACGCAACTGTGTGGTGGTGGACGAAAGTGGTTTTTGGCGGATGGATCCCCAGGTGCCGCTGGTGGTGCCCGAAATCAATCCCGAGGCTGCCTTAGCGCATCAAGGTATTATCTCTAGTCCGAACTGCTCCACCACCCAAATGGTGCTGGCCATGAAGCCGTTGCACGATGCGGGGCGCATCCGCCGCGTGATTGTCAGTACCTACCAGGCCACCAGCGGGGCAGGGGTGCAGGGTCAAGCCGATCTGCTCGCCGGCAGTCGGGCCTTCTTGGAAGATCAGCCCTACGACTATCAGGCCTTCGCCCATCCCATTGCCTTTAACCTGATCCCTCAGATTGGCTCGGAGAAGCACGCCGGATACACTAGCGAAGAAATGAAGATGGTCTACGAAACGCAAAAAATCTTTGCTGACGATTCGATCAAGGTCTGTCCCACCTGCGTGCGGGTGCCGGTAGAAAATTGCCATAGCGAAAGCATGTTGGTGGAAACCGAGCGCAAGATCACTGCTGCCGAAGCACGCGCGCTGTTTGCCGCCACGCCTGGCATCCGAGTGGTGGACGATCTGTCTCAGGGCCAATACCCCATGCCAGCGACTTGCACGGATGATAACGATACCTTCATTGGCCGGATTCGCGAAGACTTGTCCTGCGAAAACGGTTTGGCGTTTTGGTGCGTGAGCGACAATCTCCGCAAGGGGGCCGCGACCAATGCGGTGCAAATCGCCGAACTGCTGATACAATCCCAATAACCTTTCACTAGATGGCCACTTATAAGCTGATAGTTGCCTACGATGGCACCGACTTCTCCGGGTGGCAGGCGCAGCCTGGGCAGCGGACGGTGCAGGGCTGTGTGGAGCAGGCTTGGCAGGAGATCACAGGCGAGACGGTGCGCGTGACGGCCACGAGCCGCACCGATGCTGGGGTCCATGCCCTGGGGCAGGTGGTGGGGGTGGTCACGCAGACCAAATTGCCCGCGGACCAGCTGCTGCGGGGGCTGAATGCTAAATTGCCGGTGGACATTGTGCTCCGCGCGGTGGAGGCGGCCCCGGCAGGTTTTCATGCCACGCGCGATGCCCTCGGCAAGCGGTATCGGTATCGGATTCATAATGACCGCCGCCGGCCCCTGTTTGATCGGGCCTATGTCTGGCACGTGCCGCAGCCTCTCGACGTCTCAGCCATGCGCCAGGCCGCCCAGGCTTGGGTGGGTCGGCACGACTTTGCCAGTTTCCAGTCCGCCGGGTCGCCTCGCGAACATACGGTGCGGACCATTACGGCTCTGGACGTGTTGCCGGGTGAGCGGCCAGAGCAACTTGCCGTGGAGGTGGAGGGCGACGGTTTTTTGTACAATATGGTCCGCAACCTGGTCGGCACGCTGATTCCAATTGGTCTTGGCCGTTGGCCCGTCGCGTGGGCCGGCGAGGTCCTGGCGGCCCAGGATCGCCGCGCCGCGGGGCAAACCGCTCCGGCCCAAGGCTTGCTGCTCCTGTGGGTGCAATTTGGCGACGGCCCCCAGGGCGGGGCAGGGCAACCCTAGAGCCGGGTGATCGCGGCACAGGATCCAGATCGTCTTTTGGAGCTGGTTCTGGTAGGCTAGATCCCAGCGACTGCCAGCGCTCTCCTGCTGTTTCCTACCAATATTGCCACCCAGTTATCCTGCCATGTCCTCTGGTTCGAAAGAGTTCGTTGGGCCGTTTCGGCTATTTCATCTGATCCGCGCGGGGGAGACCTATGAGATTTGGTCAGTCCAGCCCGTGCATGACAACACCCCCTACGCCATGAAATGGCTCCCGCCAGGCGAAAAGTACACACGGCAAGCAGTCGCCGCTCTCAAGCACGAATACAAGGTGGGCAAGTCGCTGGACCATCCGGCAATTATCAAGACGCACGAGTATGGCGTGGGCAAAGATGGTGCCTATCTGACCATGGAGTTGTTCAAGACTCCCAGCCTGAAGCAGCAGATTGTGGCAGGGGTGGAGCAGCTCCATCACCGCCTGGAAGAAATCCTGTGCAATGCGGCGCTGGGCCTGGAGCATATGCACAATCAGGGCTGGTCGCACCGCGACGTGAAACCCGACAATTACTTGGTCGATCCAGAAAATCACGTGCGGCTGATCGACTTCACGATTGCCCGCAGGATCCCCCAAGGTCTCTCCAAACTGTGGGGTGGCAAGGCCCCCGTGCAGGGCACCTACAGCTACATTGCCCCGGAGCAAATTCGCGGCAAGGAGGTGGATGCCCGGGCCGATATCTACAGTTTTGGCTGCATGGTCTATGAACTGATGGCCGGCAAGCTGCCGTTTACGGCCAGCAGTTCGTCGGAACTGCTGAACAAGCATCTCAAGGCCCGCCCGCCGGAGCTGAGTATGCTGCAGAAGAATATCCAGCCGGAGTTTGCTAAACTGGTGCATCGGATGCTGGCCAAGGATCCCCACGATCGGCCCAGTTCATTATTGGAATTTTGTCGCGAGCTGAAGGCTGGGCGATGTTTTCACATCAAGCCCAAGGTGCCGCTGGGATAGATTTTACCGTCCACCACACACGGCGGGCATACTTTGAGAGGGAGGTCAGCTCCTAGCTGAGGATTTTTCTTTATGTCGATCACTGATTTTCGTTTAACGTTCGAGCAGCCTATTTTTGAGTTGCAGGAACAGATCAATACCTTGGAAGCCACGGACAAGAAGGCTCCGGAGATGCGCGAGCGGATTCGTAGTTTGCGGAAGCAACTCACCGAAACCACGCGGGCCATCTACAACAACCTGGATCCTTGGGAGACGGTGCAGGTTGCGCGGCATACCGAGCGTCCAAAATTTACCGATTACCAGGAACTGGTATTTGATGAGTTCGTGGAGTTGCACGGGGATAAATTCTTTGGCGATGACCGCGCGCTCCGCACCGGCTTTGCCAAGCTCGACGATTTGAAGGTGATGCTGGTCGGACATCAAAAAGGCAAGACGCTGAAGGAACGCAATGAATGTTATTTTGGCTGTGCCCATCCCGAGGGCTATCGCAAGTCCATGGAAAAGATGCGGCTGGCGGCAAAATACGGTTTGCCAATTATCGCCTTGATCGACACGCCGGGGGCGTATCCGGGGATTGGCGCTGAGGAGCGCGGCCAAGCGCAGGTGATTGCCCAAAGCATGTTGGCCATGTCCCAACTGGAAACGCCGATCATTTGCGTGGTGATTGGTGAGGGTGGCTCGGGAGGCGCGTTGGGTATTGGCGTGGGAGATCGTGTGGCCATTTTGCAGCATGCCTATTATTCGGTGATCAGTCCTGAGGGCTGTGCCGGGATTCTCTGGAAGAGCCACGATTACGCCGAAAACGCCGCCCAGGCCTTGCGGATTACGTCCAAGCATCTGTTGGGGCTGGGCGCGGTGGACGATGTGATTGAAGAGCCCTTAGGCGGTGCCCATTGCGATCACCACCAAATGGCTGGCCGCCTCAAGATGTATTTGCTCAAGACGCTCCGCGAGCTGCTAAAAAAGCCGACCGCCGAGTTGCTGGAGGAGCGTTATGAAAAGTTCCGCCGGATCGGTTCTTTCCTCGAGCTGTCGGATGCGGAACTGTCTCACCCAGCAGCTACCGAGTGAGCTGCCGGGGACCCAATTCGGAGCGTGATTGCGGGGCTAAGGCGTTGTTCATCTGCTTATTTCTGCCTCTCCCCAACGTCCGATAATCATAGTTATGTTCGTTTCGGGTATGGTTTTCGCCTTGGATACAGGCTTTGCTCGCCGCCCCCACCCCACGGCTGCCGGCCGTTTTACAGTGGGGATTCGCGAGGACGGTCCGCGGTCTGCGGCTGGCTGGGCCAGGCGGGCGGCCGCGGCTGATACACGGACGGCGGCTGCGCGGGCGGGGGTTGGCTGGGCCAGACGCCGCTGGATTGGGTAGGAGCCGGAGGTGCTTCGCGAGGCCAGCTGACCTGGAAGCCATGGCCGGCAGGCGGACGATAGTTGGGATCGAGCCGCTGCTCGATCCGCTCCACGTAGGGATGGATTACGTCGTGAATCTCGGGTGGTACGATGGCGCTGGTTTTGTCCAAGAGGCGCACAATCTGTTGCCCGGACTGGGAGGCGATAATCATATCTTTTTGATTTTGCGGCAGAATTGTCAACGCAAAAAAGGTGATGGCCACGCACAGCAGCACGCCTTTGGCGAAACCAATCAGTGCGCCCATCTGATGGTCAAAACCGCCGAGTTTCACGCGATCGATCAATCCCGAGACCAGCCGGAACACGTTCCAGATCACAAAGGAGGTGGCGATATAAATTGCCAACATCGCCACAAATTTATTCCAGGGCGCGTGTTGGCTAATCAGCGGGGCCAACTGATCGGCAAAGCGGAGCGCCACAAAGTAGCTCAGCACCAAGGATGCCAGCGAAGCCACTTGCCAGGCCATGCCTTTCCAAAAACCAAACATGGTGGCCGCCACCAGGACGAGCAGCATCAAAATGTCGTAGGTCTGCATAACAGGAATGTTAGATGTGAGATGTGAGATATTTGATGTGGGAGGCGCGCGAGAGACTAGCTGCTCTGGCCAGGTTTACCCATGGGTCAGCGGCGAAAGTATATCGAGCCCAGTCAGAAGCGGAAAGTGGAAAACAAGCGCGCAGGCATTGCTAGCAAAACCTGTCTGGAATTCCCTCAGATGATTCTGTACACTTTGCCACCCACGCAGGTGTAGGAGCGGGTTTGTTGTAGGTGAGGGTAGCCCAGGTTGGCGGAGCCTACCTGGGCGGCGCAGCCGCCAGAGGTTGCTTTCAAGTTCGCGACAAACCTCTTGTGACTGCGTCACATCGGTAGGCTATTGCCAACCGATGCCACCCACGGGCGACAAATCCGTACCAGTCCGTTCCTGCATCACCCACACATCAAATATCTCACATCGAACATCTCACATCTCCGTTGTGGCCGGTTTCAAAACTCACATTACTACCAGCAGTGTCTTGGGCGTGGGCTACACGGGCGTCGGCTTGTATGCCGGTTTGCCGGTGGAGTCGGCGCTGATTGCGGGGGGCCTGTGTGGGATTGGCGGGATGTTGCCGGACATCGACAGCGATACGGGAATTCCTTTTCGGGAATCGATGGGTTTTGCTGCGGCGATTGTGCCGCTGTTGCTGTTGGATCGTTTTCGCCAATTCAATTTGAACTTCGAGCAAATTGTGCTCCTGAGCGGCGCGATGTATTTGTTCGTGCGGTTTGGTTTGGCGCGGCTGCTGGCCCGTTATACGGTGCATCGGGGAATGTTTCATAGCATTCCGGCGGCCTTGACTTTGGCCGGTGTGGCCTTTTTGCTGTGCAACTTCAATGACAATCTGCAATTGCGCTATTTTATCGCGGGCGGCGTATTGCTCGGCGTGATGTCGCATCTCATGCTGGACGAACTCTACTCGGTGGAGTGGGCCGGTGGCCGCTGGCGGTTCAAACGATCTTTTGGCACGGCCATGAAGTTGTGGAGCAAAAGCCTGTGGGCCAACGTGTCGACCTACGGCAAGCTGGCGGTGGTTGCGTTGATGATCCTGGGCGAGCCGATGGTGATGGAGCGGTATGGGGAAATTTCGCCGGTCGTGTTGCGGCGCGGGCAGTGGTCGCTTGGTTTGGCGCAGGGCGGCTACCATGTCGGTCAGCCATTGTCGAATGCACAGGCACCACCGGCGCCGGTGACCCCCCCCTTCCCCGGTTGGCAGCCGCTGGAACACCCGGCCGTGGCGGAAAGGCAACTGGCGTACGAGACGATGGCCGACCCATCGCCGTCGGCTGACCGCACCATCTACGACACTGCCCGCCGGATCTGGAGTCGCCTGGGTGGATGTTAGGGGCAGTATTAGGGGGTTCCAGTCATTCCCGCGCAGGCGGGAATCCAGTGGCAGTGCCAGTGGTCTAGATTCCCGCCTGCGCGGGAATGACGCAGGAGAGCGGTGCGGCCTCTTTCCATGTTTTCACTTGTCCGCCAGGGGCGCGACCAACGAGCAAGACTTGGCCGGACATGTGTCGGTGTGCGCAGCACAGGAGGTAGTGGGTGTTCAAGAGCGGATTGCCTCCTGGGCTACGCCCACCGACATCGTTCGAACATGTCCACTCCCTGGCAACGTTTTCACATCAGTTAGGGCGCGATGAATTTTAACCAGTCTGCGTGTTGGGATTGGATCCTTTGGGCCAGATCCGACTCTGGGTTCATGAGTTCGAAGTCGGCGAACTCGAAACCAGGTCCTACGGAGCAGCCTACAAGTACCGACTCGCCGATGGGTTCTGCAGCCTGCCAGATGCCAGCCGGGACCACATGGCAGAAGGAATTGCTGGTTGCTGAGAGCTCATGCCTGTGGGGAGGTGTCTGTGAGCCATCCCACGTGTGGAGGTAGAGGCCTGCTCCTTGGTACAGGTTCCAGACTTCATCGGACTGTACCTTATGGAATCGACTGACTTCGCCTTGGTTTAATGAGAAGTAGATGTGTGTGAGTGCGGACCTGGTCTGACCATCTGTTTTGGTGACCACAACCGGGGATCGAAAGACTTCGAGGAATCGACCGCCCTCTGGGTGTTCGGTGAGATGGATTGGCTGCATATCCGGTTCCTTTTTTGCAGTCAGGCCGAGCGTGCGGCCGAATCGATCCAGATTGTGACCGGTCCGTCGTTGGTAAGACTGAGCCGCATGTCCGCGCGGAAGCGGCCGGTGGCGGTCGCGACCCCCTGCCCTGCCACGTAGGTCACAAAATCTTCGTACATCCGCTCTGCCTGGGCGGGCGGCGCGGCGTCAATAAAACTGGGCCGGCGGCCTTTGCGGCAGTCGCCGTAGAGGGTGAACTGGCTGACCACCAGCATCGCGCCGCCCACATCCAGCAGGGAGCGGTTCATTTTGCCCTCGGCGTCGGCAAAGATACGGAGGTGGATTATTTTTTCTGCCAGCCAGGTGAGGTCTGCCTCCGTGTCTTGTGTGGTGACGCCCAGTAAGACCACCAGCCCCTGCTCAATGGCCCCGGTGACTTCCCCGTCCACCACCACTTGGGCTTGGCTGACACGTTGGATACAGGCACGCATGAAATCCAGGATAGCCCAGCCGTGATCTCTTGGCTATGCGCAAATCAAGACACGCCTACATGCTCAGGGCCTGGGGCGATAAGCCGCCCGGGAACCGACGTTTTTGGTAGCTAGTACTTTGCCCGGGTCGGCTTCATCGGCCAAATTTGGAACTACTGAGTTTTCTTTTTGTCGC
>CAMYJY010000090.1 GCA_947258835.1 uncultured Pirellulales bacterium | reverse complement strand
ATCCAAAACATCGGGCCGGTTGGTGGCGGCCATCACAATCACCGTTGAGTGGGGGCTGAAACCATCCATCTCGCTGAGTATTTGGTTGAGGGTTTGCTCCCGCTCATCGTGGCCACCTCCGAGTCCCGCGCCCCGCTCGCGACCGACCGCGTCAATTTCGTCAATAAACAGAATGGCGGGCGCATTGTCTTGGGCCGTTTTGAACATGTCCCGGACGCGTCCCGCGCCCACGCCCACGAAAAGTTGGATAAATTCCGACCCATTGATGGAGAAGAAGGCAACACCGGCCTCGCCGGCAATGGCCCGTGCCAGCAGCGTTTTTCCCGTGCCGGGAGGGCCCATCAACAACACCCCCTTGGGAACGCGCGCACCCAAACGCTGGAATTTTTCAGGGTCTTTCAAAAAGAGCACGATTTCTTGCAGGTCTTTTTTGACACCCTCCAGTCCGGCCACATCCTCAAAAGTGATGGGCTCCGCGTCCGCGTCATACAGCCGCGCGGGGCTCTTGGTCACGTTTCCCAGCATGCCACCCCCCATCATCGATTCCCGGGCCCGTCGCATCATCGTCCAGCCGAAGAAGAGCAGGAAGATCAGGCCCACCATCGTGACCACAAATAACAAGTCCTCGTAGCTGGTGATCTCGACGACTTGAATCTCGACGCCCCGGTCCCGGACTTCGGCCAACCAATCCTCGCCCGCCTGCAAGGGGATGAGGGTGTGAAAACGAGTGTGGGCAGAATCCTCCGGGTCGCTGGGCGGAGGGGACTCGCCGCTGGCAGCCGCAATCGATTTGCGGAACTCACCGGTGATCGACTGCCCCTGGATGGTGATGTGGGCAATGTTGTCCTCGGCCAGCTGCTCCAGGAATTTGCTATACGAAATTTTGCTCGAACTGGAACGGGAACTGAGCAGCAGCATCACGGTGATCGACCCGAGAAGCAAGAGCAGTGCCCAATACATGGGAATCCGGCGTGGTGCCGGGGGGGGAGGCGGTGAGGGGTCCGGATTGGCCATGGCAGGAGATTAGATCGAGAAAGCGGTGGGGTGCCTGGGAGTCGTGGCAAGTGAATACAATGAAAGTGAGCGTGCAGGGCCGCTGTTGCGGGAACCACGCCTCAGGTGTTGGTTATTTGACAGGGTAGCGTTTGATTTCACCTACCCGTTTCCCGTTTTCGTACTGGGCTTCGGCGGTCATCTGGCCCTGTTCGTTCCAGGCGGTTACTTGACCGTGACGCTGTCCCTGCTTGAACTGCGACAGCTCTTGTTGCTCGCCATTGGGATGGAACAGGATGCGGTCGCCATGGATGCGATTGTCTTGGTACGGAACCTCCGCACGGACCTGCTGGCCGTCGTCGAAGTAAAGCAACCACCGACCGTGCCGCGCGCCGTGGCGATAGTTTTTTTGGGCTCGGAGTGTTCCATCCTCGCGAAACACATCCCACTGTCCGTCGGGCTGGCCGTTGTCAAACTGGACGGTCTTGCATGGTTGGCCGTTGGGGTGCCAATACTGCCAGGGGCCTGAGGGTACGCCCTGCTGGTAGGAACCTTCCACAAATTTTTGGCCATCCGCGTAGTACTCGGCATACGCCCCATCGTTTTCGAGCGAGTCATCGGAGAGTAACGCAACCCGTCTCTGGATGCGCACCGTACCGTCCTCGTATTTTTCTGACACGGTTTGATGCCGAACGAATTTGGGGGCGGGATCCGGTTCGGCTTCGGTGAGGTAAACACGCTCCTCTTCCGGTACGGAAGTCGCGGCGCCCCGCTGGGCCGGGAACAGACAGGCCAGCGCCAGCAGCAAGGCCAGCCGTCCAGAACGATGTTTCGCAAGGCATAAATCCATGGCTCTCTCATGTGTGTTATTAACTCAAAGTGAAAACAGGTGTGCTTGGTGCCGGCCGGTTTGGGCCGGAAAAGCCCACTCCATCCGCCTCTCAACCAGGTTTCTTAGTGAGCCGCCGCGGTGCGGAAACGGGGGCTATTTTCTCGGGCTTTACCGGCTTCATGGGAACCTCCGTTTTCAGCTTGGGTTATTACATAACATGGGCTTGGTCTCCGGCGGGGTTATTCCAGCCAGGTGGCAGGCAGGCCCCTTTTTCTACGACGAGTAGGCCATCCCGGATCGTGCAGTGTGCTCCCAGCTGGCCTTGGTCCACATTCTCCAGGTTCTTAATCAGTGCCCTGGCGCCGATGCGACAGTTTTTGTCCACAATGGCTCCCTCAATCACGGCCCCGTCCCCAATGCCCAGGGGCAGCAGGTCGCCGCCGGAGGCATCCAGGGGATCCTCATAAAAATCATTTCCCATGATAATCGAATTTCGAATCTGGACGTCGCGGCCGATCTGGCACCGCAATCCGATGATGCTGTTTTCAATACGGGCCCCCGGTTCCACGATGCAGCCGTCCGCCACGAGGCTGCCAGCCACACGCGCGCCATCCAGTCGCGTGGGGGGCAAAAAACGTGGACGCGAATAGATGGGCGCACCCGATGTAATCAGTGGAAAAGGAGCATTGGTTTGAGCCATTTGCAAGTTGGATTCAAAGAAGGTGCCAATCGTGCCAATATCCTCCCAGTAGCCGTCAAACAAATACGTCTGCACGTGTTGGCTGTCGATTGCCGCGGGAAAGATCTCTCTGCCAAAATCGCGGTGCTCCGTCTCTTCCAAAATATCCACCAGCACTTTGCGACTGAACAAGTAGATGCCCATGCTGGCCAGACAATTCCGGCCCTGACTCTCGATGCCGTGGGCGTCGATCCAGTGGGGATCCATGCGGACCTCGTTGAGCTCGGATTCCGTGGTGGGTTTTTCGGAAAAACCCACCACGCGGCCTTGCTGGTCGACACGCATGATCCCCAGGCCCGCTGCCTCGTGGTCATGCACCGGTTTGGTGGCAATCGTAATGTCCGCACCGGACTCCTGATGGGTTTTCAGCATCGCTTGAAAATCCATGCGATACAACTGGTCCCCGGATAAAATGACCACGTAATCCGTGTTCGGCTGCGTCAAATAGCGCAGATTTTTGCGGACCGCATCGGCCGTGCCTTGGTACCAATCGGTCCCCTCGGCCATCGTTTGCTGGGCTGCCAGGATTTCTACAAACCCACCGCTGAAGTTATCGAAGCCGTAGGTGCCACGAATATGCTGGTGCAAACTCACGGAGAGAAATTGCGTCAGCACGTAGATTCGATTCAACCCGCTGTGCAGGCAGTTGGACAAGGGAATATCAATCAATCGATACTTGCCTGCCAGCGGCACCGCCGGTTTGGATCGATATTTGGTCAGGGGCATCAGCCGCGAACCTTGTCCACCACCCAGCACCACCGCGACCACGTTTTTCATCCCAGTTACCCTTTCACCACAAAGTTTACCAAACGACCGGGAATGGCAATGGTTTTGATGATTTCGCGGTCCGCGAGCAATTCCGTGACCCGAGGTTGCGAACGAGCCAACTGCTCCGTCTCCGCTTGGTCGGCCGGGGCGGGGACGGTGATCTTGCAGCGAACTTTCCCATTGATCTGCACCGGGATTTCCACCTCGTCGGCCACCAGCAGCGACTCGTCGTAGGCCGGCCAGGAGGCGTAGGCCAGGCTTTCGGTATGGCCCAGCGCCCGCCACAACTCTTCGGCCAGGTGCGGTGCAAAAGGCGCCAGGATCAGCACGAAGGACTCCATGGCCGTGCGGGGACGACGATCTTGCTTGGTGAAGAAGTTGGTGAATTCCATCATCCGGGCGATGGCCGTGTTGAAAGAGAGCTTGGCAATGTCGTGCGTGACCGCCTTGATGGTCTGGTGGAGCACGCGGTTTTGCTCTTCGGTCGGTGCGTCCTCACAGATGGCCGCGTGCAGCTGGACCTCGGTCGCGCTGGCATCCACGATCATCCGCCAGGCCCGGTTGAGGAACCCAAACACCCCGTTGACGCCTTCCATATTCCACGGCTTGGTGGCTTCCAGTGGGCCCATGAACATTTCGTACAGGCGGAGCGAATCGGCCCCGTACTCCCGCACCACATCGTCCGGGTTGATCACGTTGCCCCGGCTTTTGGACATCTTTTCATTATTCCCGCCCAGGATCATGCCCTGATTGACCAGTTTTTGAAAAGGTTCCGGTGTGCTGACCATGCCGCGATCGTAGAGCACCTTGTGCCAAAAACGTGCGTAAAGCAAATGGAGTACGGCATGCTCCGCGCCGCCCACGTAGAGATCGATGGGCATCCAGGCCCGCTCCAACTCGGGGTCGACCAGCGCGGTCGTGTTGCCGGGATCGATGAACCGCAAGTAGTACCAGCACGAGCCGGCCCATTGGGGCATGGTGTTGGTTTCCCGCTTGTAACGCACGCCGTCAATCATCGGGTACAGCCAATCGTCGGGCGCCTGGTCCAGCGGCGGTTCGGGACGACCGTGCGGCCGGAAATCCTCCAGATGCGGTAGATCCACCGGGAGGTCGGCGGCGGCGACGGTGCGCACGCGTCCGGTGGGCTGGCCCGCCGCGTCGAGCTCATGCAGCACCGGAAATGGTTCTCCCCAAAACCGCTGCCGGCTGAAAAGCCAGTCGCGGAGCTTGTAATTGATCGCGGGCTGCCCCTTCCCCTGCTCGGTGAGCCACGCGGTAATCTCTTGCTGGAAAGTGGCCGTGGCCAAGCCGGTGAACTGGCCCGAATTGATAGCCGTGCCATGCTCGGTATACACCTGCTCGCCGGCCAGTATTTTCTCGCGCTCCGCGGCCGGAACTTGGTTTTCCGGATCCACGACGGCTTGGATGGGAATTCCGAACTGTTGGGCAAACTGAAAGTCCCGTTCGTCGTGCGCGGGCACGGCCATAATGGCCCCCGTGCCATAACTGACCAGCACGTAGTCCGCAATCCAGATCGGGACCGGTTGGTCGTTGACGGGGTTTACCGCGTAGCTGCCCGTAAAAACTCCCGTCTTTTCCTGGGACAGCTCCGTGCGGTCCAAGTCACTTTTGGCTGCCGCTTGGGCGCAATAAGCCGTGACCGCGTCTGCGTGCTCGGTCGTCGTCAGCCGTTTCACCTGCCGGTGTTCCGGGGCCAGCACCATGTAGGTGGCCCCAAACAACGTATCGGGCCGTGTGGTGTAGACCCGCAAGGCGTTGTCCGCCGGTTGGCGGGGAAATTCCGCCGGGCCGCCGCGATGGCCCTCCGCTGCCTCCGCGGCGTCCAGAATCCGAAAATCAACCTCGGCACCGCGGCTTTTACCAATCCAATTTCGCTGCAGTGCCTTCACACCCTCTGGCCAATCCAGCCCCTCCAGGTCATCCTCCAAGCGACCGGCATACTCGGTGATTCGCAGCATCCATTGCCGGAGGGGGCGGCGTTCCACCGGATGATTCCCACGCTCGCTGCGGCCGTCAATCACCTCTTCGTTGGCCAGGACCGTTCCCAGGGCGGGGCACCAATTGACGGGGGCTTCGCTTTGGTAAGCCAGGCGATGTTCGTTTTGGTAGGCTTCGATGGCGTCTGCCTCGGCCACGGCGGGAGGAATCGGCAACTCGGCGATGGGGCGGCCCCGCTGGGCCTGGTGGTCAAACCAGGTATCGTAGAGCTGCAGGAAGATCCACTGGGTCCAGCGAAAATACTCCACATCCGTGGTGGCCAGCTCTCGTGACCAGTCGTAACTAAAACCGAGCATTTTTAACTGGCGGCGAAAGGTGTCGATGTTTTGCTCGGTCTGCACCCGCGGATGCTCGCCCGTTTTGATGGCATGTTCCTCCGCGGGGAGCCCGAAGGCGTCAAAACCCATGGGGTGCAAGACGGTTTTGCCCTGCATCCGCGCTGCACGGCAAACAATGTCCGTGGCGGTGTAGCCCTCCGGGTGCCCGACATGCAGTCCGTCACCACTCGGGTAGGGAAACATGTCGAGGGCATAGACTTTTTCCGCTTCCGCAGCCGGCAGCCTGGGGGTGGCAAAGGTTTGGTGCTCGTCCCAATAAGCTTGCCATTGGGGTTCCAGGCTGGCGGGGTTGTAACGCGGCATATTGGTGATTTCGCAGGTGGGGGGGCGGAGCTGTGTTGCGGAGCCAAGCCAGCAGGGTCTCCGCGGACCCGAGTTGCCGGGGGGCTGACTGCCGGTGCCCGGGCGGCCGACAAACGGCTCATTCTACTGGGCAGCGGGCGCGGCGCAAACCGCGCCTACCGTTGACTTTGCTGCATTTCGCCAAGTACGATGACGAATTCGGCGGTGCCCCTGAGTCCCATTCCTGCCACCTGTAGCTGATAACGAATGATGCACCAGACAAAAGTTGCCATTATCGGCCTCGGTACCGTGGGTGCCGGCGTGGCACGCCTCCTGTTGGATTATGGCGATCGTACGGCCCGTCATGCCGGGCGGACACTTTGGCTGGAGAAGGCTGTGGTGCGCGACCTGCAGCGGTCTCGTGATTGTGAACTCCCGCCGGGGGTCCTCACCGACAGTATCCAGGAGGTCATTGACGATCGGGAGATCCAAGTGGTGGCCCAGCTGATCGGTGGTTTGGAGCCGGCCCGCTCGATCATGCTGCAGCTGTTGGAAAGCGGCAAAGACGTGGTGACTGCCAATAAGGCCCTGTTGGCCGAGCATGGCCCCGAGATTTTTGATCGGGCCCGCGCACTGGGACGCTGTGTGGCCTTTGAAGCCTCGGTCGCCGGTGGCATTCCGATCATCGCCAACATCGGCCAGTGCTTGTCCGCCAATCAGCTGCTCTCCTTGCATGGCATCCTCAACGGCACCAGCAATTTTATTCTCAGCAAAATGCACGCCGAGGGCTCCGCCTACCAGGAGGTGGTGACCGAAGCCCAGCGGTTGGGCTATGCCGAGGCCGACCCGGCGATGGACGTCGACGGCACGGACGCTGCCCAGAAGTTGGCGATCCTGGCCCATTTGGGATTTGGGGCACGGGTGCATTGGCAGGATATCCCCCGGTCGGGCATCGACACCCTTGACCTGGCCGATGTCCGCTATGCCCAGGAGATGGGCTACCGCATCAAGTTGTTGGCAGTGGCCGAGTTGGTGGAGGAAAAGATTGCCCTGCATGTCTCGCCGACCCTGGTTCGCGAAGGCCGGTCCTTGGCCGAAGTGGGCGGGCCGTACAATGCCATCCGGGTGGTGGGTGATGCGGTGGGGCAGCTGTTATTCTACGGTCCCGGTGCCGGGCAGATGCCCACGGCCTCGGCAGTGGTGGCCGATATGATCGATACGGCCGTGGGTCGCTCAGCCATTACTTTCCGCACCCTCGAACTCTGGTCCAACCGCGAAGCCCGCGTGGCCGCCGCGGATTACGCCAGCGTCCGTGGCAGATTTTACTTTCGGCTTACCGTGGACGATTGTCCGGGCGTGTTGGCCAAGGTGTCGCAAGCCTTGGGCGAGCAGAATATTTCGATTGCCTCGGTCTTGCAGCACGAACCGGACGCGGCCGGATCCGCTGTGCCCCTGGTGATCATGACCCATGAAACCACCGCGGGGGCCGCGGACCGAGCGTCCGCCACGCTGCACAAGCTGGCCAGCGTGCAAGCGGAGCCAGTTCGCATGTGGGTGAGAGACTGAGGCGGTCGGAATGAACCACGACGGAACGACGAAACTACGAGGGACTACGAGGGGCAGTTTGGGTGTATGAACCTATTCCTAAAGAAATTGAGGAGCTGGCAACGAAAGCACTTGACGCTGCCTTCAAGGTGCACCGTACGTTAGGGCCAGGTTTGTTGGAGTCTGTTTACGAACATTGCTTGTGCCGTGAGCTAGAAAAAGTTGGCTTGCCTTTCGCCAGGCAGGTCGTCTTGCCCGTTTTTTATGATGGGATTCGAATTGAGAGTGGTTTAAGGCTGGACATCC
>CAMYJY010000089.1 GCA_947258835.1 uncultured Pirellulales bacterium | reverse complement strand
GAGGGCCGCCCAGGTTGGCGCAGCCTACCTGGGCGGCCTTACTGCACGTCCCCAAACCGTCATCTTCCCCGGTCGCTGGATACCTCCAGTGTGGTTTCGCGATAGCCCCTACAGCGGTAATTTTGGCAACCCGCACTAGGCGACCGGCCAGCCTGTGCATCTCAGGCGCGAGTTATAATCGACTTTTTCAACTCGCAACTCGCAACTCGCAACTCCAATCCCTCTTGGGACTGCGTCACATCGGTAGGCTTCGCCAACCGATGCCACCCACGGATGGCAAATCCCTGCCAGCCCGCTCCTGCACTCCAAGCTGCGGAGTGCGTTTTTGCACCCGGCTTTGCCCCCCGCCCCAACTTGGACTAGGCCGAGAGCGTGTCTGCAGGCTATAAAGCGGCTTATTGCACGTCCCCAACCAAATCGTTGCGTGCTGCCGTCTGTCCCGGCCGCTGGATACCTCCAGGGCGATTTTGGGAGAGAGGCTCTTAGTCGTTGGAACCGCTGTTGTCATTCTATCTACAAGGATGTTGGTGCATGGATTATTTCACATGTCGTGGGGGATGGGGAATCATTTTGGTAGGTCTGCTGCAGGCCCAGTCGGGCTGGGCGGCTCCTTCGGTCGCTGACGCCTTGCAGCTGAAGCCCGTGCAAGCAGGGATTCAGCCCGCTCGCCCGACCGCGGAGCAGCTGCCGGCGTGTTCGATCCGAGCCGAAAAAATCGATGGGACAACGGCTTGGGTGGTGCGGAATTCCCAGGGAGAGATTTTGCGGCAGTTTGCTGATTCCAACGCGGACAATATCGTCGATACCTGGAGCTATTTTCGTGGTGGCCTGGAAATCTACCGCGATATCGATAGCAACTTTAACGGCAAGGCCGACCAACACCGGTGGTTTCATTGGGAGGGCACGCGTTGGGGCCTGAATACGGACGAAGACCCTCAAAATACGATTGATAGTTGGAAACGCATGTCACCGGAAGAGGCGGCCGAACAGGTGGTCGTGGCACTCCGCACGGGCGACGTGGCGCGATTTGACAGTTTGCTCGTCACCCCAGCAGAAATCGGCAAGTTGGGCTTGGCTGCCGCGCAGGTCGAGGTTCTGACCCAACGCAGCCGGCAAGCTCGGTCGATGTTTGAAAAACTTGTCGCCAGCGGCAAGATCGACCAGGCCAGCTCCTTTAGTGACTTCGGTGGGCTGAAGCCGGGGCTGGTTCCGGCCGGGACCCACGGGGTGCGTAAAGATTTGTTGGTCTACGAAAATACCTGGGCTATGATCAGCACGGGCGAAGAGCATCAACAACTCCAGTTGGGCACGATGGTCAGCGTCCAAGGGGTTTGGAAACTGATCGACGGTCCGCTCCTGGGCCACGGCCAAGAGACGCATAGTGCGATTTGGTTTGGGCCCAGCAGCCAAGCCGCGGGGGTAGGTGCGGTGGCCGGGATGGGCCTGCAGCCTACCGAAAAAGTGCAAAAATTGCTCTCGGAGCTGGAACAGCTGGACCAGCAGATGGTTGCTGCAGGTAGCGATAAAAAACCAACTCTCAATGCGGCCCGGGCAAAATTGCTGCGGTCGATAGCCGACATGGTGTCCAACCAGTCGGAGCGCAACCAATGGCTGAAGCAATTGGCCGACATGGTCAGTGCCGCCGCTCAAGACGGATCGTATCCCCAGGGTGTCGCTTACCTCAAGACGATGGAACGCGAGCTGCAAGCTGCCGGTGAGCCGGCTGGCATCGTGGCTTATTTTGAGTTTCACCGGATGATGGCGGAATACTATGGGGTCACCTTGGCGGCCGCCGATGTCGATTTTGCCGAGGCCCAAGCCCAATGGCAGAAAGACCTGGCGGCCTTCATTGAGCGGCATCCCCAGAGCGAGCATCGCGCCGAGGCCCTGCGGATGTTGGCCATCAACAGCGAGATGTCCGGCGATACCCAGGCCGCGGTGAAATGGTACCGGCAGATTTTAACCGGCTACCCCCACAGCCCGGTGGCCGCAGTGGCCCAGGGCGCGGTCACGCGCATTACGAGTGAAGGACGCGCCATCCGCCTGCAGGGAACTGCGGTCCGTGGTGGCCAGGTAGATTTGCGGGATTATCTACGCCGGGTCGTCATTATCCAATACTGGACCACCAGCAGTCCCGTGTGCCAAGCGGACCATGCCGTGCTGGGAGACCTGTATAAAAAATACGGTGGGGCGCGTGGGCTGGAGATCATTGGTGTGAACTTGGACTTTGTTCGTAGCGACTTGCTGAGCTACTTGAAAGCCCACCGACTGCCCTGGAAGCAGCTGTTTGAGCCCGGCGGTTTTGACGGCCGTCTGGCCCGCGAGATGGGGGTGGTGACGGTACCGCTGATGCTGCTGGTGGGCCCCGACGGCAAGGTAATCAGCAACAACATTCAGGCGGCAGAGATCGAGGCGGAGCTTAAAAAACTGCTGCCTGCGGCGACCGCTTCGCGATGATGGGTGGCTTCTTGGTTGCTTGCGAGCCGGTGGTGGCTCACTGGCATGTGCCCCTTTGCTAGCGTGTAGTTTTTTCAAGTCGAGATTCCAAGAATACAGTGCTAGCGAACTTCTCCATGCGCCTGCACGACTGGAAAAACAGGAAAATCTTGCCAGCCGAAAACTTCTCGAGTGATTGGCACGTAAATCGCATACAGAAGAGATACGAGTGACCGTCGCTTGATGGACGCCCATTATTCACCACGCCTTGGGAGAGGGAACGATTCCCGCACACGCTCAGCATGGATTATGCCACCTCATTGACGCTGTTTTGGCTGACACTGCACTTCGTTGGATTGATGACGGCTTGGAGTGTCCGCATGCAGTCCGGCAGCCGTTATGAAGCGATGGCTCAAGCCGGTTTCTTTTTGTCTCTGCTGGTGGTTTCCGCGGTCACTCTGGTAGGACTCCTGTGCTGTTTTGAGTTTTGGCATTTTTCGGCGGTTACCCTGGCAGCGATGGTTTTGCTAGCAGTTGTTGACTTCAGGCTGGATCGCCCCCAGCCGGTTCGTGCTTAATCCTTGTCTTTTGCTGGCACTTGCAAGTGCCGCGGTACTTCCTGAGATAGCGGCCGGGAAGCCGCCATCTCAGGAAGGAAAAAGCGAGCGTTTGGCGGCGATTGGCATGTGCAGGGGGGCCTGTGGGAATCGTCCCAGGGCGGGTCTTCACGATTGACTGTGGTGCAAATCAATTTACTTCTGAAAGAACGGCCTCCGGCCGTTTTTTCAGAAACTGCAGAATTGCCGGTAAAATCGGAAAAAAGCTCCCTTTCGGCAGGGACATCTGCCGAAACTTCTTTCTGGACCGTCTCAAAGTCTCGGTCGTAGCGCTGGAGCGCTAATCGAAGTGCTGCAAATCTAAGCGGAGGAGTTACCTAGGCGACTGCAGCAGGTTGTCGGGTGACCCGTGACGTTCATTTTTTGGAGGGGGAATCATGCGAAGCTCTGTATTGAGCCTGGCGCTGGTCGTAGCTTTGCTGCCGGTCGTCAACGTCGAGGCTGCCAGTCCGGATAGTGGCCACAAGGCACAAGAAATTGCCGAACTCTTGAAACAAAGTGGTCAGCTCCAAGATTATCGAGTTGGCGTCAAGTACGAAGATGGCGTGGCTTGGCTGACGGGCACAGTGACCAGCGAGCAGCAATGGCAGACTGCCCAACAACTGGTGCGTCAGACGCCGGGCGTATTCCATGTCGTGAATCGCTTAGAAGTACAAAGCCCGCCCCAGCACCAGATTGGAGCTGTCCGGCAGCCGGAAGAGATGGCAGCACCCAACGGTTTGAGGGCGTGCAGTCAACCTGTGCCACCCGCGCCTCAGCCCACACCCGAGCTGCGGATCCCGAGTGCTAGCAGCGCGTCCTCGACGGCGGAGCGAGTGCAACAAACGAGTGCCGTGGCCGACAACCAACAAGCTCCTCGCGCGCAACCTCCTCGTAGTAACATGCCAGTACCCTATGCACGCACCGCCCATCCCCGCGCTGGTGTGCACCCGGCGGCCTACAGTCAGCAGGCGCAGTATTGCCCCGGTGGCGGCTGCCAGCCGGGTGGGCCAGCTCCCATGATGGGGCCCGGACCGGCAGCCAGGGGGCAAGCGGTCAATTACGACAATCCCCAACTGCCCGGCTATGCCTGGCCCAGCTACGCTGCCTCGCCAAACTACGCCGCGCTGACCTATCCCAAGCAGTACTCCGCCTCCGCCTGGCCCTATATCGGTCCCTTTTACCCCTATCCCCAGGTACCCCTGGGATGGCGTAAAGTGACACTCGAGTGGGACGACGGTTGGTGGCATCTGGACTTCGCCGACTGCAAGCACTGCCGATAACGCGGGGGGCCGCATGGCCGCCAGCCGACGCGAGGGCGGCATGGCCGCCAGCCAATGCGAGCTACCGCTCGGAGAGTGTTGGCCCGCTCCCGTTGGTCGCTCAAGGCACCTTTGCCTGGGTAATGGCCGATTCGTGCAGGAATCAGGAATATCGTGGCACACGTGACCCTCACCAATCCGTCTGGTTGGTGGGGGTTTTTTGTTGGCTGATGCCAGCTTACCCCGTCGTGGAGGCGTTTTTCGGGAGTGTGGGGGAAGCATCAGCACGCTCGGCAGCACGTGGATGCGGTCCCCAGGTGGCCCGTGCTAGCAGATCTCTGGCCGGCGTTCGTCGGCAACGTGCTAGCGAAATGGCCCATTTTTTCCTAATAATCGGAAAAGGCCGCAAGTTTTGCCTAAATTGACTCGATAACACCTACATTCAGGTTCCAGTCCTATGGATGGATGAGGTTCGCTTTGATGTCTCGACCAAACCAATTCACAATGATGGCCCTCAGTGCTGTCTTCGCGTTGTCGGTCCTGTCGACCAGCGGTTGTTACTGGGGACTTCCCACTTTGGGCCCTAGCTTGGCCCCTTTTTCGGTCCCCATTCCCGTTAGTCCTTTGCTTTCCAAACGCAAGGAAGACGAGTTTTGGCAAAAAGAACGCTATGACCGTGTCCCCATCCTGGGACCGGTCACTTCGGGGGCCGAGGTCGTGGCCCTGGATCCCCCCAGTGATGACGAGGTGATGCGGGCCCTGGAAAAGGCCCAACCTGTCCAAGGGGGAATTCCCATATTGTACGAGCACAACCGCAACGACGTGCGGATCGTCAAGGAAAAGATTGCCGACTACATTGATCCGCCCCGCGTCTATCCCATGATTGGGCCGGCCCAACAGCACCATGCCCATTACAAATGTACCGTGTACTACCAGGACGTGCGCCGGGTGGGCTGGCCGGTACCACATACCTTGACCGATGAAGATGCGCGAGAAGTGATCTATGTCGATCACAACCACCTGCACATGGTCGGTAATGTCGATACGGGCGAAGGCAGCCAGTTTTAAACGCAGACGGTGGATCGTTGGTAAGCCGTCGCTGCCACGCCTGAACTGGCAGCATGTCTCCAGTGGGCAAAATAATGCGATGGAAACGACACATTCCGACATTCGCGGCTACCGTGCTGCTGGCGCTGGGGGCAACTCCGGTGTGGGCCCAGGGGGACGCGGGCGGTGGGACCAGCTCCAGCCTCTGGGATCTCCTGTGGGCGGGCGGTCCACTCATGTGGCCCATCGTGCTGTGCTCGTTTGTCCTGCTGCTGGTGGTGTTTGAACGCAGCATTAGTTTGCGGCGCGGTCGCGTGCTGCCCCGTTTATTTGCCGAAAGGTTGCTGCTGCAAATCAGGGAAGGTGCCCTCGATCGGCAGGAGGCTCTGCAGCGCTGTGACGCCAGCGATACGCACGTGGCCTGCGTGTTTGCCGCGGCCCTGCGGAAATGGGGCAAACCGGCGGTGGAGGTGGAGCAAGCGGTACTCGACGAGGGCGAGCGGGCAGCGAATCAGATGCGCCGCTATTTGCGTTTCATCAATGGAATCGCGACGGTGTCTCCCCTGCTGGGCCTGTTGGGCACGGTGTGGGGAATGATGGAGGCCTTCGAGGCCATCGCCGGCAGTGCCGCCATGGGGCGTCCCGAACTGCTCGCCGACGGTATTCGCGGCGCGCTGTTCTCCACCGCCGCCGGTCTCTCGGTAGCCATCCCGGCCCTGGTGTTTTACTTGGGTTTTGTCGGCCGGGTCGACACCCTCGTCATGGAAATCGACCGGTTAGGCCAAGATCTCGTCAATCTTATCTCCGCCGAAGCCCTGGAAGAACGTCGCGGCGCCCGCGGAGCCAAACACAAAAAAGTAGCCTAGAGCGGCAGGGCCTGCCCCCGGCTTGAACGGGGGGCGCCCGTCTGCAAACTATGGCTAAAAAGCACATCATAAATCTCACATCTTACATCTCACATCCTCCCGTTATGCCTCTGAAAACGCAGCAAGACGAACAGCCTAGTTTGAACTTGACGCCGATGATCGACGTGGTGTTCTTGTTGATCATCTTTTTTATGGTGGCTACCAGTTTTGCGGAGTTGGAAAGTGACTTGGAGTTGGAACTGCCGGAGGTGGCGGCTGCCGAGGCGCGGACTTCGGCTCCCCGGCAGCGGGTCGTCGCCGTGTATGCCGAGGGGAAGATTACGCTGGATGGTGAGACGGTGACCCTGCCCGAGCTGACGCAGCAATTGACCACCGCCCGTCGCGAGTATCCGGCACTGAGTGTGGTGATCCGCGGGGATAGCTCCTGCGCGTTTCAACACGTAGCAGCCAGTTTGGCCGCCTGCCAAGAGGCTCAGATTTCCCAGTTGGGCATTACCGTGCGGGTGGCCTCTGGAGCAACACGTACCACGCGCTAGGGCTGTTCACAGGTACCGCTGTCATGAATTCACTGTGGACCATCTGGGGACTGAGTTCTACGTCGTGGATCGTGTTGTGGTCCGTACTGGCACTGTGTACGGTGCTGCTGCTGATCTTGCTGCGGACGCGTTGGTCTCGTGCTCGGCCGTGGTGGAAATGTGCCGTGTTGTCGCTGTGGGTGCATGTGCTGTTGGCCTGTGCAGCCACGACCGTCCGGATTGTGACCGGGGCCCCGGAGTCGGGGCACGGCGAACCGATTCGAGTCACCGTGCTGCCGCTCAGTCAGCAGCAAGTGGAGCAGTTGCTGGAGGAAGAGATCGCACCTCCCGCAGAGCCGTCGACGGATGATTCTCAGGTGATTGGTCCTGAGACTTTAGAGGCACCTGCTTGGGAACCACTAGAGGCACCTGCCTTGGAGCCAGTGCCGGAGTTGCCGACCGAGCTGGCCGAGTCCCAGTCGCAACAGGAACCGCCCCCCTCCCCTGCCCCGAGCGAATTGGCGGAGGGTGAGCAGAACGCGGCGGAGTCATCAGAGGAAGCAGTAGCGACGGCTGAGGCCACGCAGGTTGTGGAGCAAATTCCAGCCAGCGAGCCGAGCGCCCCCGCGGCGTCCCACGTGCCTGAGACCTATACGGATCGTTTTGCCCCTGATCGCCTGGAAGTGGCCCAAGAAAGTGGTGGCAGTGTGCAGACGGAGCGGGCGGTGCGGGCGGCCTTGGGCTGGTTGGTTCAAGCGCAGTCAGCCCATGGCGGCTGGGATGCCTCGCAATTTGGCGCGGGAGAAGAACGCGTCATTTTGGGGCATGATCGCCAGGGGGCTGGCGTGCGGGCCGATACGGGGGTCAGTGGTTTGGCGTTATTGGCGCTTCTCGGCGCGGGACAGACCCACCTGCAAGGCGCCTATGCCCCGGAGGTAGCACGCGGTTTGGAGTATTTCCGCCGCATCCAACGTTCGGATGGTTCCCTCTACGGCGAGGCACAATTGTTTGCCCGCATGTACTGTCATTCGATGGCCACTTTTGGAGTGTGCGAGGCCTATGCCCTCACGGGGGACCAGCGCCTGGAGCGCCTGGCGCGGGCCGCCGTGCGGTACACGCTGGCGATGCAGCACCCGTCCGACGGGGGGTGGCGATACCGTCGTGGTGATACGGGCGATACTAGCCAGCTTGGCTGGCAGCTGATGACCTTGAAGAGTGCAGAGCTGGCAGGGCTGCAGATCCCACCGGTGACCTGGACTCGAGTCGAACGTTTTCTCCGCCGCGTACG
>CAMYJY010000088.1 GCA_947258835.1 uncultured Pirellulales bacterium | reverse complement strand
GTCAAAGGACACGCCGTTTGAAATTCTTCCAGCTGCTGCAAACTGCAGTTGGAAGCGCCGGCATAGCGAACCTTGCCCTCCTCAATCAACTGACGAATGGCGCCCGCGGATTCAGCCACGGGAGTCTGAGGGTCCGGCGCGTGCAAGTAATAGAGCTCCACACGATCGGTCCCGAGGCGGCGTAAACTTTCCTCACACTCACGTAGGATTACGGCGGGCCGCGCATCGCGGGTCTGTTGGCCAGCGTCGTTGTAATGGATACCGCCTTTGGTGGCCAAGACAAACGCCTCGCGATGCGCTCCCACAGCACGGCGAATCAAGTTTTCGCTTTCGCCCCGAGGGCCGTAGCAGTGGGCCGTATCGATAAAGTTGATGCCTAAATCCAAGCACCTGCGGAGTGTGGCCAAGCTTTCTGCGTCATGCACATCAAGCGATGACACTCCCGCCAGCGGCCACGTCCCCAGGGCCACCGGGTCCACGCACAGGTCCCCCAGCGGGCGACGCGCGGCGGAAAAATGAGCGTTCGTACCGGTCATGTCCACATCTCACATCCCAGCTAACTTGGCCTCGTGCCAGGCCGGGCGGGTGTGTACAGGCAACAATCGTCCGGACAGACATCATGACTGGCCGGCAAATTCCCGAGCGTCAAACGTTGCGGCTGGTCGCTCAAGCGTTCGGTGATGAGTTCGCGGATCATCTGGACAAATCTGGGATGCGTACCCACGGTGGCAGCACGATGCATGCCGATGCCAAGCTTTTCGCACAGTTCGCGGGCTTCGGTATCAATGTCAAACAGCACTTCCATGTGGTCGGAAATAAAACCGATCGGCAAAATAACAACATCCGTTAATTTTTCCTCTGCGTGCAAGGCCTGGATCCGATCGCAAATATCCGGCTCCAACCAAGGCTGCTGAGGCGGTCCACTGCGGCTTTGATAGACCAATTCGTAGCGCTCGTGTCCGGCCCCCTCAGCCACCAAGCGACAGGCCTCCTGCAGCTGCGTCGTATAGTTGCACTTGTCGGCCATCGACCACGGAATGCTGTGCGCTGAAAACAAGAGGGTGGCTAGCCCACGGCGCTGTGCAGGGATTTCTGCCAGGCAAGCCGTTACCGCGTCCACCATGGGGCCGATAAACCCAGGATGGTTGAAAAACATGCGGAGCTTATCGACCACCGGCGCCGCCGGCCCCACCTCGCCACGGGCCCGCTGAAGATCCTCCCGGTACTGACGACAACCGGAGTAACAGCTGTAAGCACTGGTAAAAAAGGCCAGGGCCCGCTGACGGCCGTCGTTGGCCATTTGCTGCAGGGCGTCGGTCAAAAAAGGATTCCAGTTGCGATTTCCCCAATAGACTGGCAAGTGTGGGCCGTGCTCGGCAAGTTCTCGTTCCAGCGCCGCGATCAACTGGCGATTTTGCTCGTTAATCGGGCTGACGCCACCGAAATGCTGGTAGTGCTCGGCGACTTCAAGCATGCGTGCACGCGGCACCTGCTTGCCGCGGAGCACGTTTTCCAGAAAAGGAATCACTTCCCCGGGGCCCTCTGGACCACCGAAAGAGACCAGCAAAACAGAGTCGTAAGGCGTCTCTAGTGCCACGGTTGCGTGCGGGTTGCGGGTTGCGGGTTGCGGGTTGCGGGTTGCGGGTCCATCTACCCACGCGTGGAAAAAAATGACCCCTACGGGACTCGAACCCGTGTTGCCGGCGTGAAAGGCCGGAGTCCTAGACCGCTAGACGAAGGGGCCCGATCATCAATCTTCCAAATTTAACTCGGGTGCAGAACTCGACCAGTGGTCACCGGCAAGCTGCTCTACGCGTTTGGCCGGCAGATACCCGCGGGACAGACGTGCGTCGCCAAGATGTTTTTTGCGTAAGCAGCATACTATAGAGGCACAACACCCCGTGGGCAACCTCAGAGTAGAAAAACACCCCGTGGGCAACCTCAGAGTAGAAAAGGCCTGGCACATTTTTTCGTCTGGGGTACCGATGCCAGTCATCCAGTTCGACGTCATCCAGTTCGACGCCATCCAGTTCGACGTCATCCAGTTCGACGCCATCCCAGCACGACATCACCCGCACACCCACAAACCCAGCCAATTCCAACTCCGTCAAACCACCTCTACTTGGCCAGACTGCGAGTACCTGGTTCAGGCACTTTATCCCCGCCGCCCATTTGCACGTTGCGGCGGATGGCCTCGTAGACTTCATAGCGATGAACGGGCACTTCCTTGGGGGCTTCGATGCCCAAACGCACCTTGTCGCCTCGAATTTCAACGACGACGATCGTAATGTCATCATTAATGACAATACTCTCGTTCTTTTTTCGGGAGAGAACCAACATGTTTCGATTCCTTCGTATCCAGCAGCCAGCTCACTACCACCGGTTTGCTGTGACCTGATCGGCTCCGAAACAGAAAGTCCATTTCCATAACGGAAAGCCGATTCTGACCTTCCTCAGCCCAGGTCCGTGAACGCTGCCACGGGCCGGGGATAGCGCCGCTCTCAGCAGCGCAGCTGCAACAATAATACCTGCTGCCTAACGTAATATCCTAACTTGCCCTTCAGTCCAATCTACGTACAGAAAGGGCTGAGTCAAGCAAAGGAAAGGGTTTCCTCCCTTTTTTAACACGTTTTTTTGGCTGCCACAGGGCATTTGGCTGCGATCTCCTCAAACCTCCCGTCGCCCCCAACTCTCAGCGAACCCCCATTCGCTCCAAAATATTTGCCACAAGCCATTGATATCAAACAATTTACGCCTATCCGCCGACCTGGACCTGGGACTGACTGGCAAAAAAGCCGCGGCGGGTGTGATAGCGGCTGCCCGCTCGGCCCCGCCACAGACGTTTTTAGAATAAGCCCGCCCTTGCTGGCCACTTTGCCCGGCCCCATTCCCCTCGCCCCCTGCGTCATTCCCGCGCAGGCGGGAATCTAGACGACCCGCCCCTGCTACTGGATTCCCGCCTCCGCGGGAATGACGTGGAATCATATCATGCCTGTTGCAAACCGTGAGGTGCCCCCACCGGGCCGTGATAGCCTCAACAGCGGTTGCAGCTGCTGTGAAGCGTTCTATAATCCACGTCACGGCCGTCGCCAGTGCGCGCCGCACCATGGCGAGGGTGCGCGCAGGCTGCCAAGTGGGACGCACAGCTCACACCCCAGCATAGCGACTTCACTAGGGCCCGCGCAGTGCATGAGCCCACCGCGAACGTTGTACTCGCCAGACGTCGCATCTCCCGCGGGACGCCCTTACCGCGGGCCGCGGAGGAGTGGCCTAGGTGAGCGAGAGGAACCAACTCCAGTATGACTTCATGGCTGAAAAGGGTCTTTCCCTGGCTGGGGAATATTTTCGAGGCGATCGTGACGGTCGCTAGCGGGCTGTGGGTGACGCTGCGGACCTGGTTCAAGACGTACCAACCCGCACGCAAGACCTTCACCGAGCATTTTGCCTACCCCGAACTCCCCGTGCCGGTGGCCGCCCGGTATCGCGGCTTTCATCGCTTCGACCTCACCACCTGCATCGCCTGCGACCAGTGTGCCAAGGCGTGCCCCGTCGATTGCATCTATATCGGCAAAGAGCGGGTGGAAGGAGGCAAGGGATTTAAAATCACCGGATACACCATCGACTACAGCAAGTGCATGTTTTGCGCATTGTGCGTGGAACCATGCCCGGTCGATTGCATTTTTATGGGCGCCACACACGACCTGAGCTGCTACAACCGCGATGGTTGCCTGGTTGACTTCTCCCGGATGCCGCTAGACATCGCTTGGGGCAAGAGTACGTTAAACCCCACTGCCGTAGCCCAATCCAAGGTCATCACCGAACCCGTCCACGGCGGGCCCAACGCCGTGGAGCCACAAACGGTAAAGCCGCAATCAGCACCAGAATCCGCCACATAGTTGCCCAGTCCCGCCGCCCAAGCCAAAATAGGGCTGTTGCCAAAGACATGCTGAGGATCCCAGCAACAATCACACATCTCACATCTCACATCCTTTCCTGTATGGCCTCCCCCACCGCGATTGTCGCTTACCTAGCACTGTTTGCCTCAGTGGCCGCTGTTTTTCTGTTTGCTAATTTGCTGGTGGGTCGCCTCGTTCGCCCCCGTCTGCCAAATCCAGAAAAACTCGAAATTTACGAATGCGGCGAACCCGTGATTGGCTCCAGCTTTGTGCAGTTCGACTTGCGTTTTTACGTGGTCGCACTGCTGTTCATTATCTTCGATGTGGAAATCGCCTTTTTCTTTCCGTGGGCCACGGTTTTTGGTAAAGCCGCCCAACTCAATTCGCCAGACGTACCCGTCGTCAGCCAAACGGCTACCTCTTGGGACCTGACCCCCACAGCGGTGCGGCGTTTGCAAGAGCTGGGAGTGACCAATCCCCAGCGACAACAGTTCCTGGCCCCGGCAAACGAGCGTGTCCCCCCCGCCCAAAACGCCGCTAACAATCTGCGTGCCACAGCAAATAAAATTGCCCTCACCTCCATGGCCGATATTGGTGTGTTCTTTGCCGTCTTGCTCGTAGGTTTTGCCTACGTCTGGAAACGAGGCGATCTGGACTGGGTCCGCGCTGTCACCAGCCAACAAGGCGAGGTGGTCCAGCGCGCCTCACCCACAGCCGTCACACCCCAATCCAAACCAGCCAGCTCCGTGCTCTCCGCCCCCTGACTTCCTAGCTCCTACCTGGATTTCCCTCCCATGTCCGAACCAGCGCTGCTCACTCAGCTCCAACAAAAATTTGGCGACAAGATCGCCGGCAGCAACCTGGAAAATATCGACCCTTGGATCGAAATCACCCCCGCAGGCATCGTGGAGGTCTGCCAACACCTCCGCCAGGAACCCAGCCTGGCCATGGATTACCTCAACAGTATCACGGCCGTGGATTATTTGCACACGGATGAAAAAAAAGCGGCCCGCGCAAATTGGCAGCCGCACCTGGAGGTGGTGTACCACCTGTCCAGCATGCGTCATAAGCACAGCCTGGTGCTAAAAGTCCATCTGCCGCGTTGGCAAGACGACCAAGTAGGACAACTACCCCCACTGCCCTCCGTCTCCCACATCTGGAGTACGGCGAACTGGCATGAACGCGAGGTCTACGACCTGCTCGGCATCCAGTTCACCGGCCACCCAGACCTGCGCCGCATTCTCTGCCCCGAAGACTGGATCGGCCACCCCCTCCGCAAAGACTACCAAATGCCCCAAGAATACCACGGCATCCGAGCCAAATGATTTTTATGCGAGCTACCGCTCGGAAAACACTGGCCCGCTCCCGTTGGTCGCTATATCACCCAAATAATACAGCATCCTAGCCAGGCAATTGTAACGCAGAAGCGGCATGGCCACCGGCCAATGCGAGCGATCGCTCGGAGAACACCGGTCCGCTCCCGTTGGTCCCTCACGGAACGCCCACAACCCACAACTCGCAACCCACAACCCACAACCCACAACTCGAAACTCGAAACTCGAAACCCACCATGAGCACCACCATCGACGATCCCCGTGTCATTGAATTCGATGTCCGCACGGACGAGATGCTCGTCAATATGGGGCCGCAACACCCCAGCACGCACGGTGTCTTGCGGCTGGTCTTGCGCACGGATGGGGAAGTTGTTTCGGAAGTGACCCCGCACATCGGTTATCTGCATCGCTGTGCCGAAAAAATTGGGGAAAACCTCACTCCCCGGCAGTGGATTCCTTACACCGACCGGATGGATTATCTGGCGGGCATGAATATGAATCTGGGGTGGTCCCTGACCGTGGAAAAACTCTTGCAGTATGAGCCGCCGGAAAAAGGCCGCCATCTGCGAGTCATCATCACCGAATTGGGAAGGATTGCCAGCCATTTGGTGGGCATGGGGGCTTATGGTTTGGATTTGGGTTCTTTCAGTCCTTTTCTTTATGCCTTCCGAGAACGGGAAAAGATTTTGGATCTGTTCGAAGAGGTCTGCGGAGCGCGGTTAACTTACAGCTATCTCACCGTGGGCGGAGCCACCGCGGACCTGCCGGCCGGATGGCTGCAAAAATGTGCGAAATTTTTGGATCAATTCGAGCCCATCATCGCCGAGTACCATACCCTGCTCACCAGCAACGCCATTTTTATCAAGCGGACCGCGGGTATCGGTGTCATGTCCCCGGCCATGGCCATCGACTACGGCACCAGTGGCCCCGTGCTCCGCGGCAGCGGCGTGGATCACGATTTGCGGCGAGATGGCGAAGAAATCTACACGTCCATGTACGAGGGCTATGCCTTTGAGGTGATTGTCGAGAAAGACGGCCATTACCCTCGAGACCATCAGTACCCGACAGTGCCGCAGGAGGCCGTGCTCGGAGACTGCTGGCACCGCTTTTACGTGCGGATGCTGGAGGTGATGCAGTCCATCGACCTCGTGCGTCAAGGCATCGAACACTACCGCACGGCCACAGGCAGCCATGGCCAACCGCTCAAACTAAACCAAAAGCTGCCCCCCGGTGAGGTGTATTTGGAAACGGAAGCACCGCGAGGCCAAATGGGTTTTTATTTGGTGAGCGATGGCGGTACCATTCCGTGGCGGGCCCGCGCCCGCAGTAGTTGCTTCTGCAACCTTGCAGTTACGGGCCCTCTTTGCGCCGGCTGCCTGATCGCTGATGTGCCAGCGGTGGTGGGCTCGCTGGATATTGTGATGGGTGAAATCGATCGTTAGTGATCGGGAAGTGTGCATGAAGCCTACTTTCTACACGCGCTACGCACTGCTGATCTTGGCCTGTTTTCTCTTCACCACTCCCTGGGTGATCACGTCAGCACGACGGGCCGTGGAGCAAAATTCCAACCGGGTGTCGGATTGGCTACCGGAGTCTTTTGACGCCACCCAGCGTTTGCGTTGGTTTCAAAAACACTTCGCGGCAGATGACCTGCTGGTGATTAGCTGGGAGGGCTGCACGTTCGATGATCCGCGGCTGCCCCAGCTGGCGGAAAAACTTAGGCAACCTGTCGCTGTAGGCCACCAGCGGCAAGTCGTCTTCCAGCGGCAGGTGATTACAGGACCGGAAGCACTCGCCCGTCTCCGCCGCCCACCCCTGGAGCTCTCCCGCCAGGCCGCACAGCTGCGGCTGCAAGGCTGGGTCGTCGGGAAGGACCTGCAACACACCTGCTTGGTGTATTTGATTACCAAGGAAGGCTGGAAATATCGCGACTTGCTGGTCCAACACATTCGTGATTGTGCGGACCAGGTCGAGGGACTTTCCTCCCACGCGCTGCGGATGGCGGGTAGCATCATCGATTCGGTGACCATCGATCAAGCCAGTCAAAAGAACCTGCGGGTGATGATGACCTGCTCTTTTGCCATCGGCTGCCTGTTGCTCGGCCTCCTGTTCCGCAGTTGGGTACTGATGGGGATGGTCTTTCTGACGGCCTTCTATTGCCAGCAGCTGAGCTTGTCGCTGGTTTATTCCACGGGCGGGCACATGGACAGCGTGATGCTGATGATTCCCTCGTTGATCTACGTGCTGACCATCTCGGCGGGTGTGCATTTGGCACATTACTATCTCGACGCGGTATCCGAGGGAGGCATCTCGGGCGCGGCCGAGCGGGCGGTGCACAAAGCCCTCCTCCCCTGCGGCTTGGCAGCCACCACCACCACCATGGGCCTGGGTTCGTTGACCATCAGTTTTTTAAATCCGGTCAGCAATTTTGGCGCGTATGCCGCCCTGGGGGTGCTGGTCACGACCCTCTGTGTTTTTTTGCTGTTTCCCGCCCTGCTCACGACCCTCCCGAGTGCCTCGCGGGCCGTGAGCTCCCACACGCACGCTCCTTGGAGTCGCACACAAAGCTTCGTGACGCGGTATGCCAACCTGATTTTGTGCGTGGCGGCCCTGGGGCTGGGAGCTGGCCTGTGGGGCGTGTTTCATTTTCGCTCCAGCGCCCGCGTGCATGACTTTTTTGCCGCCGAGGCACCGATTATTCAAGACTACGATTGGCTGGAGGAACGCATCGGCCCCCTGGTTCCCTTGGAAGTGGTGCTACGTTTTCCCATCGACTACAAAACGGCCGGCTATTCACTCCTGGACCGCCTGCGGGTGGTGGGGGCCACGCATGGGGCCCTGGCGGAAACGCCAGGCGTGGGCGCGGTCGTCTCCCCACTTAATTTTGCCCCGCGAATCCCCCGCCGCGGCACCAACGCCTGGGACGTCTCGCGAGAGGCCCTGCTCAACCAGCAGCTGGAAAAAAACCTGACGAACTTTCGCGACATGGGTTTTTATCGTGAACTGGAGCAGGAGCAACTGTGGCGGATTAGCGCGCGGGCCTATGCCGGCCACGGCCTGGAATACGCCGATTTACTGCAGGAATTACGCGCGGCGGTCGATCCGATTCTCCTCCGCAATCAACAGCGCGGCCTGGGCGCGATTGCCGCGGTCTACTGCGGAGGCGTGCCCTTGGTGCAGCAGGCGCAAGAACAAATGCTGTTGGACTTGGCCCATAGCTTCAGCCTGGCCTTTGGCTTAATTGCCATCATGATGATTGGGTTGCAGTTGGTCGGTGCCCGCGCTGAATTTGCGGCGGCTCGCGGCTGGACAGAGACCACGGTGTTGGTGCTCAGGCGGACCGCGGCCGGACTGCTGGCCATGATTCCCAATATCCTACCGTGCGTGCTGGTCTTGGGCGGCATGGGTCTGGCCGGCCTGAAACTAGAAGTCGGCTCCCTGATGACCGCCAGTGTGGCACTGGGAATTGCCGTGGATGACACCCTGCACTTTATCACCTGGTTCCGCCGCGGTCTGCAGCGCGGTGACTCCCGCCCGCAGGCGGTACGCTATGCCTATGTCCGCTGCGCTGCGGCCATGACCCTGACCACGCTGGTCTGCGGCCTAGGACTGCTGAGTTTTGCCTGGAGTGAATTTATACCAATCGCCCGCTTTGCCTGGGTGATGTTCGCCATGCTGGTCTCCGCCTTGGTGGCCGATCTGTTGGTCCTGCCAGCCCTGCTGCTGAGCCGCCTGGGAGCAATTTTCGAACCCGCGAGGCGACTCGACAATCCGGTAGCCCCTCTTCCCGGCGAGGGCGAAGGCCCGTGTGACGTGAAAAAAGGTTCCTGACACCTTTTATACTTGTATTCCTAGTTTGTCGCAGTACAATGGCGACTTTTGTTGTCGGATGCGAGGCGGAGCGGCAGAACCTGCCCGCCGGCTGGCACCGAGGGGCCGCGAACCGCCGCACGGCAAACGTCGGCCCGCTCCCGTTGGTCGCTGCACGACACGCAGGCATCCAGGTTGCCCGCCGCTTGCCGTGCGGCAGGCCCCCCAGAGCAGCAGGCTGGCACGCCCGTTCCCTAAGCACAACGGAGCAGGTCCGGCAAGTTTGCGGCAGCGACTGTAGCCGCGCAACTTCGAGGTGTGATGTGTCTGACTATACATTATTGACTGGAGCCACGGGCCTGTTGGGAAGTTATCTCCTGCGCGACTTACTCTGCGCGGGTTGCCGTCTGGTGGTTGTCGTGCGACCCAACAAACGCCAGACCGCGCCTAAGCGAATCGAGTCCATTCTGCAAAAGTGGGAAGGCGAACTCCAACAAGAGCTTCCCCGTCCCGTGTGCCTGCAAGGCGATGTGAACCAAGACTACCTGGGGCTGGATGAAGACGCCCGCCAGTGGTTGGCCGAGCACTGCGCGCGGGTCATCCATAGCGCGGCTGCGCTGACCTTCCACGAGGAATCCAATGGAGAGCCTTGGCAAACCAACGTGGAGGGAACGCGTCACGTCTTGCAGCTTTGTGAAGACGCCTGTATCCGCCAGATGCATTATGTTTCCACGGCCTACGTCTGCGGCGTCCGCACGGATCGCATCTACGAGCATCAACTGGATTTGGGCCAAACGTTCCGCAACGATTACGAACAGAGCAAACTGCAAGCGGAGTCGTTGGTCCGCCGCGCACCGCATTTGCAACAGACGACGATCTATCGTCCGGCCGTGATCGCCGGTGATTCCCAGACAGGCTATACCAATACCTACCACGGCCTGTTCATGTATTTGCAGCTGATGTGTGTCCTGGCCCGCAATACCGAACCCGGTCCCGACGGCGTTCGCCATACCGACCTGGAATTGCACATTTCCGGTGACGAACCGCGGAATGTGATTCCCGTCGACTGGACCTCGCGGGTCCTATGTCAGCTGTTCCGCAACCCCGCGGCCCATGGCCGCACCTTCCACCTGGCCCCCCAACAGCGGATGACCGCACGGCAAATGATCGAGGCCGGTTACACCTATTTTAATTCGACCGGTGTGACCTTCGCAGCCCCCAGCGCACAACCGCAAACATCCTCAGGCAACATGGGCCAAGATGTCTTTCAAAGCTCGGGCATGTACCGTGCCTATGAGGCCAGTGATCCCGAATTTGACACCACCAACCTGGAAAAATTTGCCGGCCACCTGCCCTGCCCCGAGATTGACGAAGCCATGCTGCATCGCTTCATGAAGTACGGGGAGGAGGATCGCTGGGGAAAACGCCGTGCCGCACCTGCCCAGATTCCTTTCTGCGTGGGGAGCTATCTCTCCCAGCTCTGGCCCGCGCCGGACCTGCCGGCCCCCGAGGTCAGCCCCCCCGCGTGGACCCTTGGTCTGGATGTGATTGGCCCAGGTGGTGGACAGTGGACGCTGACCCTGGCCGCAGGCCGACTCGCGGCCATCGAGCCTGGCATTCACGCTGCTTGCGCCAGTCACCTGAAAATTTCTGCCTCGCAATTTGCTGAACTTGTCGACTCGATGGAATCCTATCGGCAGGACCAGCGACCGCTCGCCTGGGAAGCACCAGACGCTGCCCCAGGATTCAACATTTCGGCGCCCCAGCTCGGTCGACTCTTGGGCCAGCCCGAGAAAACAGCCCCCGTTTCCGCACCGCGGCAGCTCACCAAGAAACCTGGTTGAGAGGCGGATGGAGTGGGCTTTTCCGGCCCAAACCGGCCAGTACTAGGGATACCTGCTTTCACTTTGAGAACATAACGCATGCGAGAGGGTCGTTTTAAGAAAGCCCTAGGCGTCCGACGTCGCGACCCACGGTCCCCCTCCAGGCAAACATTTTTATTATATTTAAAGTGAAAAGAGCTTTGCCCAGTGCAGGCCGGTTGGGGCCGGAAAAGCCCGTCCTACCATTCCCCACGACCGCTGTTGCTTTCGAGTCGCCAGGGATTAAAAAGCGTGCCTGAGGGTGCGGGCTTTACCGGCTTCATGGAGACCCTGTTTTCTTTTACAACAAGCAAGGCGGATCTCGTGAATGTGATTCCGGTACTCCTGGCCTGCAGTCTGCTGGCGATGTTGCTTTACCAAGCCATCTGCGGCTTGATCTTTGTGCGTCTGTTTTATCGCCCTACCAGCCCCCAGGCAGCTGCTGCGCAACTGCCTATTGTTTCTGTCTTGCTATCTCTGCGCGGCGCGGATCCACAGCTGGCCCAAGGCCTGCAGGGACTCCTGACTCAGGATTACCCCCACTACGACCTGCGGGTGGTGGTGGACAGCCACGAGGACCCTGCCTGGCAGATCGTCCAAGCAGCGCTGGATAAAACAACGCGCCTCCAAGTCGCGGAGTTACGCCAAAAACGCTCATCCTGCAGTCTGAAATGTAGTGGCCTGGTACAGCTGGTCGAGGACCTCCCCCAACAAACGGAAGTCGTGGTGCTGGCGGACGCCGATTTACTTCCCCACCCAAACTGGCTGCGAGAACTCGTCGCTCCGCTAGCCGATCCGCACATCGGAGCCACCCACGGCAATCGCTGGTACTGGCCCAGCGCGACCAACTGGGGCTCGTTGGTCCGCTATCTGTGGAATGCAGCGGCGGTGGTCCCCATGTATTTCCAGGGCATGCCCTGGGGCGGAAGCTTGGCCCTCCGCACACGCGTGCTCCGGGAAGCGAGGCTGCTGGAAAAATGGTCGCAGACGATGGTGGAAGATGCCCTGCTCCGCGATGCGCTGGCGGCAGAAGGGCTCAAAGTGCATTTCGTGCCAGAACTGATGATGGTCAACCGTGAGTGGTGCGGCCTACCTGGCAGTCGGGATTTTATTCAGCGGCAACTGACCTGGACCAAACTGTACCATGCGGGGTGGCCCGCCGTGGTGGTGCATGCGGTGGTCTCTTCCCTACTCGTGCTGGGCGGGCTGCTCATGGCTGGCTGGAGCGGCCTGACGGGTCAACTCCAAGCGCTGGCCTGGTCCGGGGGCAGCTTGGTTGCGTACTGGATGGGGATGCTGGGCCTGCTGGGAATCCTCGAAGCAGGAGTCCGCCATGTTGTTCGTCAACGGGAAGAACCAGTTTTCTACTTTGGTCTCTGGCAGCAATGCAAGTTGTTGCTCGCGTTGCCGCTAACTCAGTGCATCCACCTGCGTGCCACCCTGGGGGCCACCTGGAGCCGTCGCGTGGTGTGGCGGGGCATCCGCTACGAAGTGCGTGGTCCGCAGGACATCAAGATGGTAGCATACCACCCGTTCCCAGCAGCGGCCACCAATACCGAAACGTCGATCGAATCCCTCGCATGACCAAGGAGCCCTCTCCCGCCGAAAGACAGAGCTACCAGGCATCAGCCACGCTGCGACTGCACGATGTCCGCTACGATCCCCACGACATCGCCCACTGCAATCCGCTGCCGGACGGTCGAGTGCAGCTGCGCATCCAGACGGAACACGCCATCATCGGTGGTCGGCTGCTGGTATATGACGACGGGACACTGCACACCCTCGATCTCCAACAGCTGCATGATTGCAGCCGCTGGCGTTACTGGGAGGTCTTGCTCACACCGCGACAGCCTCGCCTGGGCTATTCCTTCCATCTGCTGACCGCCCGTGGTCGCCCCTACTATGTGGGCGGCCGCGGACTGACTTCCGCGGTGGAAACACGTTTCGAGCTGGATCTCTCCCAGCAGCCGCCGACCACCCCGCCGGACTGGTCCCAGCATGCCGCCATCTACCAAATTTTCCCCGACCGTTTTTGCAATGGCGATCCCGACTTACCCTTGCCCCCGGGGCGGCAAGTGGCTTGGGGCAGTGCTCCCCGACCGGCCACGTTTCAGGGAGGGGATTTGGTCGGCATCACCCAAAAAATCGACCACATCCACGCCTTGGGCTGCCAGGCCATTTATCTGAATCCGATTTTTCAGTCCCCCTCCAACCACAAATACGACGCCACCGATTTTTATCGCGTGGACGAATCGCTCGGGGGCAATCAGGCACTGCGGAACTTGGTGGACTCGGCCCATGCCCGTGGCATGAAGGTGATCTTGGATGCCTCGTTCAACCATGCGCATCCCACCTTTTTTGCCTTTCAAGACGTGGTCCAACGGGGGCCCAAGTCGGACTATTGGGATTGGTTTACGGTGTACCAGTGGCCGGTGTCGATCAACTATCGGCCCCATGTGGTCCCCCCCGGCTGGGATACCCCGGCGATGCGGGAATACACCGCCTACTTGCGGGAAATTGAACAGCAGGCCCAGATCCCGTTTGTCCAACAAGACGATGCGGGGGATTTGTTCGAGCCAAATTATATGGCTTGGTACGACGTCATCAACATGCCCAAGCTCAACCTCCACACCCCCGCCTGCCGTCAGTATTTTTTGGAGGTGGCCACCCACTGGCTCACCGAATTCGACGTCGATGGCTGGCGGATGGACGTCGCCCAATTTGTACCCGATGATTTTTGGCAAGATTTTCGTCGGGTCTGCAAAGCGGCCCAACCGGACTGCTATCTCCTGGCGGAGATCTGGGGAGATGCCAGTCACTGGCTGCAAGGCGACATGTTTGACGGCACGATGAATTATTTGTTCCGGGATTTGGCGATCGATTTTTTTGCCGACCTAACGCTCCATCCAGCTGATTTGCGGGACGGATTGCTGCGGCTGGACGCGCTGTATGCCCCGCAAGTCGCGGCCGCCAACCAAAATCTACTATCCAGCCACGATGTGGCGCGTTTCCTGCATCGAGCCGGTGGCAGCAAGACCAAACTGGGACTGGCCACCATTTTTCAGTGCGCCTTGCCGGGCGCACCCGGCATCTATTACGGCGATGAGGTGGGCCTGAGTGGCGGAGGCGATCCCGCCAACCGCGGGGCGTTCCCGTGGGATGAGAGCACCTGGGACAGGGGACAGCTCGACCTGACCCGTACCCTGGTGCAACTCCGGGAAAGTCATCCGGCCCTCCGAGGCGGTCGGCTCCGGTGGCTCACGGCGGGCAAGCACGCCTTTGCCCTCGAGCGAGCGTCGGACCAGGAAAAAATAATCGTGGCGATCAATCGAGGACCGCGGGCAGAAAAACTGCCGTTGCCTACCGCCGGTTTTGAAAAGATTTTCTGTTTCGGCAAGCCAGCCACCAGCCGCCGTGGGCAGCTGCGTTTGGCACCCCAATCCGCCGTGATACTCCGTCCATCATCGGCACCTTAATCACTCTACGTCCCGTGGCGTGCTTCTCTTCAGGTCGCCCTGCATCCTGCTTGCGCCATCCACGCGCGGGGTCCAAATGTCACGCACGAGATGGTTGCCACCCGGGCTGCTTCCGCCAGGGCTTGGCGAAAGTCCTGAGTCTGCATAAAGAAGTAGCAAAACGCGCCGTGAAATATATCTCCAGCGCCCAGCGTGTCTGCCACGGCAACCGTTTGGATCGGGAGCTGAAATGGTTCGCCATCTTCCACCGCCTCGATCGCGGCTGCACCGCGGGTGATCGCGCACCGCGGCACACCCAATCGAGCCAGGGTGGGGAGCGTTGCACCATCAGGCACATGAAAGTCCTCAGAACAAATTGCGATGTCAACGAAGGGCAACAACTCCTCAGTGCCCTGCTTCCAACTGCCACCGTCGAAAACAACTGGCACCTGAAGCATGTTTGCCTGCCGCGCGGCCTCGATACAGACCTCCATGTGATGCCCGTCTACCAACAGGCATTGCGCGCCCTGGAGTACGTCAGCATCCCAAGCGGACTGCGGGATCTGCCTGCCGGCTGCATTCACCGACACCACGGTGCGCTCGCCAGTCGCGCGCGTCACCAGAATCGTCGATAGCGTGGGCGGATTGAACTGCACGTCACAAAACCGTGGGGGGCTGCCATCTTCCCCGGCCGCTGGATAGCTCCTGCGTGCTTCTGGGGTAGGCTCCAAGAGCCCTGGGGTAAGGTCGCTCAACTGGAGACGGGGCCTCTCCAGATCCGACGCGACCAGGTTTCTGGCGGCGTGCTGACCAAACGTCGATACGAGTCGCGCTTCGCCCCCCAGATGCGAACAGGCCACCGCCGCATTGGTCGCTGGCCCCCCGGCGACGATTAATTGTTTTTCAGCGACGATTTTCGAGTTGGAGGTCGGAACGCGTTCCACGCAATAGATCAAGTCGATGGTGGTGAGGCCGACGAACACTGCTGGAGGCATGATGGACTACCGGTACGATTGAGGATCGGGGACAAAATCAGCCGGCATGAACCTAGCGCGGTGTGGGTGTCGGCTGGGAGACCGTGCGGGTACGTGCTACAGCGAATTCATGCCTTCCTCCGCCGCGGCACACGCATAAGGTTGATATCCCTGCATCTCGACTTGCCAAGGCCCTTGCACACGATAGTCAATCCCACGCCAGCGGGTGGCTCGCAGCAGACAGGCCATGGCCAAGGCCACGGGATAGACTAGCTGCGTCAGCGGCATAATCGTCAGGCATTTTAACATACCCGTAAGCGTCAGCCACGAACTCGGTTCGCCGCGCTGACGGGCCAGTCTCCGCACCGCCAGCTCCATGGGCAGCAACAACACCACCAGCGATATCTCGTAGACGGCCAGTCCCGCCGTGGCCCACCAGGCCGCGGCGTGATTTCCAGTGAGCCCAGCGGTCACCACGCAGCCCAAAGCAAGCACCGGCACGAAACTCGTGGCCACCCCGTGGGCCACGACCGCCGGCCAGGCCGGATGATACAGCTTGGCCGTCAACAGCTGCCGAGTCACCCAGCCAAAAAATCCGCCCACATCGCAGGCCTCACGGTTGATCATCATCAACGTCGGCACAAACTGTATCCGCAAACCAATCTCCTGCAACACCATGTACATCATGGTATCTTCGCAAAAGGCACGCCCCCATTTGTCCAGCAGGTCCGTCTCCCGCAGCACACGCGTCTTCACGGCCAACGTGCCCCCCCAGGCCACGCGATACCAATACATCTGCACGATGGCCGCCGCGTTCCAGGTGTACCGTACCAAGGCACCTACCGTGGGCCGCGCGGGCATGTACCAGCGATTCCCCGTCGCGGCCCCCACATCCTGGTCGGCCAAGGCCGTAGCCAATTCACGCAACCAACTGGCATGGGGGACGGTGTCAGCATCCAACTGGGCGATAAATGCATACCGCTCCGGCAGCCGCGAGGCCACCTGCACCAACGAACTGCATTTGAGGCTGCAGGAATGGCCGGGATCCGACAGGATTTCTACGTCGGCGTTGTCTACCCCCTGCGTCCCGAGGTAGGACTGCACCACCGAGTAGGCCG
The DNA here is from genome assembly GCA_947258835.1 of uncultured Pirellulales bacterium. Lineage (GTDB taxonomy): Bacteria > Planctomycetota > Planctomycetia > Pirellulales > Lacipirellulaceae > Bythopirellula. The sequence continues at coordinate 89 of CAMYJY010000088.1, read as the reverse complement.
GATCGTCACGACGGTCAATCACAATCCGAATGTCGTAGTTCGGGTAATCTTGCCGCACCAACCCGTCCAGACACTGGAGCAAAAAGGGA
>CAMYJY010000087.1 GCA_947258835.1 uncultured Pirellulales bacterium | reverse complement strand
GCTAACAACTTTCGTGCCGAACGGGATTGGGCTGGTCCAGCAGTGGGTATCCGGTACCCGCTGCGCGGGTGGCACCCAACGCTGGTAACGATTTCTCGGGTGGCACCGACAGTCGGCCGGAGTTGACTTGGCCGTGGAGTAATTCTCTCTCGGCTGATTATCGGGTGCGTAGAGGTTAGGACAAGCCCTAACGATTGCACGGCGTCCGCGGACGCCGTGCAGCCAAAAAATGATGTAAAAAAACCTCGTTCGCGTTTGCTTTGGACAACATTGTGGGCAAGGGTTGAGTGAACAGATCTCTGTTCGCCTGTCGCCAACCCACCAGACAGCCGTTACGGCCCCGCCTTGGCACAGGCCCATCCCTTTACGCGGAGTGCCCCCTCAAGGGGATTCATTGCCATGAGTACCACACAAATGCGTCCCAATCGTAACCTTCTCGCCCGCCGCACGCTGGCGATCGCGGTGGCCACCCTCCTGTTAGGCACCAGTGGTTGCGGCAGTTGCCGAGGACTGTTTGGGCGGAAGTCCCCACCCGTGCCGCCGCCCGTGTATTCCCAATGCGCTCCCCTGTGCACCCCAAGTTGCAACAGTTGCAACAGCTGCGACAACCCGTGCGATGCCTGCGGCAACGCCGGTGGCCAGGTTAGCTACGGCTACGGAAGCATGCCGCCCGGCACAACGACCGTTCCCACGACGGGCGAAACACTCCCGATGATGGTCCCGGCTGGCAGTGGCAGCAGTTACGCGCCGTAGTGCGGAATGCGAGGACGGGAGCCAGCCAGCAGTGGCACCCACCGGGCTACTCCAACGAAAACGTAATGGCTCGCGTTCCCCACACCTGCTTGCTCGCCATCCTGGTTGTCGGTGCGCTGACGGCGGCCGCTCACGAGGCGCAGGCCGACGCCTTAATCGTTACGCGGGCCATGCAGGCGTCCACCATCGTTGAGATCTTCATCGACTCGTCCGAGATTCGTGTCGAATTCGAGATCGGTGTCGTGGACTTGCCTGCCTTTGCCAACGTCCTTCCCGATGAGCTCTGCAAGAAGGTTGCTGGCGACAGCAGACCGCTGGACGAGCGGCTCCAGACGTTTTTTGCTACGGACTGGGTGATTCAAGGCGATGGCCAACCGCTCCGCGGTCGCGTCGAGCAACTCATCCCCGGCAAGCGGGTCGTCCGGGATGCCGTCACCGGCGAGGCCTTGGCCGATCCACCCGCCAGCGCAGAGGTTGTGATGCGGCTGACCGTGCGGTACCCGCTGCGCACTGCTGGGCCAGCCCGCAGTGGCACCCACAGCCCCCAATCCTTAACGATCCATCGGCCGCGGCACAGGCCAACGGCCAACATTGGCTTTGTATGCTACCACAATAATTTACCCATCAATGATTTCCGCTACCTGCCGGGCGAAGTGCGGCTGGATCTGGACTGGGTCGACCCGTGGTACTCGCGGTTTCACAACCCGAACTTGCGTCGCCAATTCGACGCGCCGCTGGCGGCCTATCTGTACATCGAGCCTTACGAGGTCCGTCAGGAGATCATCATCCGCCCGCGGGATTTGCAGACCTGGCTCGATCTGGGTCTGCCGGATGACGGGGTGCTACCGGTCGACCAACAGGAAACACTCAAGCAACGCGTGGCGGATTTTTTAGCGGACAAGAACCCCGTGTCCATCGACGGACAGCCGGCCCAGGGACGACTCGATCGGATCCATTTCATCTACCGCACACTGCGCACGACCGGGATCATTGAACCCCCTGTCGATCTGGACATGACCTCCGCGCTGCTGGGCATCATCTTCGTCTACCCGACCGAAAAATTGCCCACGAAGGTGTCGATGAAGTGGGAGTTGTTCTCTCCCAAGATTCAGTCGGTCCCCAGCGTTGCCGCGGACGAAGCGGGTGGATTGCCCGATGTGGTCACGCCTGAGGATCCGTTGCTGACGTGGCAGAATTATCTGACGCATCCCACGAATCCGCGCATGCTGACCGTCCCCTCCCCGCCTGCACAGCGGCAATGGTCGGTCCCCTTGCTCTCCGTCTGCTGTGGCGGCCTGGCGATGGGCAGCCTCCTCCTGCGGGCGCGGCAACGGAAATCCGCAGGAGACGGGTCTCGCACAACGTCGGTTGTCGCGCTCGCCGCGCTGGTTGCTGCTTTCCTCTCACTCCCCATCGCCCGCGTCCCAATTCCCATACCCTTGCCACCCCAGCATCTGGCGTCGACCAGCCAGCAGATCCTGGCCAGCCTGCTGACCAATGTCTATCGCTCTTTTGATCACCACGATGAAAGCGTAATCTATGACCGCTTGGCGCAGAGTATTGCAGGCGACCTACTCGCGGACGTCTATCTGGAAACGCGCCGGAGTATAGAAGTCAAGAATCAAGGCGGGCTACGGATCTCGGTCAAGGAGGTCGAGGTAACCGAACTCCATGCGATTGCCCGCCAGGCCGCGGAGGCGACCTTCCGGTGTCGCTGGCGCGTGGCGGGGTGGATCGGCCACTGGGGTCATATCCATGCCCGCACCAATGAACACCTGGCCCAAATCACCATCGCCGCGCGCGAGGAGGTGTGGAAGATCACGGCCTTGGAAATGCTCGACCAGCGCCCTGGGGAACAGCCGCCAGCGCCAGGCCAAACGGAGGACGGAGCATGATCGAGCTCAACAACCTCCAGTTTGCGTATGCCGCAGGCGGTTTCCAGCTGCGGCTAGAACATCTTTCTATTCCCAGCGGCCAGCGACTCGGTTGGACCGGCCCCAGTGGCTCAGGCAAAACAACACTCTTGCACCTGATCGCTGGCATCCTGCCCCCCGCGACCGGCAGCATCCACACGTGCGGTGTGGAACTGACCACCCTGCGGGAGGCCGCCCGCCGCGATTTTCGTATTGCCAACATCGGCTTAATCTTCCAAGACTTTGCCTTGCTGGATTATCTGAGCGTGCTGGACAATATCCTCTTACCTTATCGTATCAATCGTTCGTTACGACTGGACGGGTCGGTGCGGGATCGCGCCGGACAACTGGCGGAAAACGTGGGACTCGGCCAACTGTTGTCACGACGACCGGCACAGCTCTCCCAAGGCGAGCGTCAGCGGGTTGCCGTCTGCCGTGCGCTCCTCCCAACCCCCCAACTTCTGCTGGCCGACGAGCCCACCGCCAATCTGGATCCCCGCAATGCCGCACGCGTGCTGCAGGCTCTGGGTGAATACGCCCAGCAGCATGCGGCAACGATGATTGTCGTAACTCACGACCCCAATCTGCTGTCGGATTTCGACGACACCATCGACATGGCAACATTCTGCGACCCAGCTCCACCAGAACTGGGCGAGGGCGGCATCCATGCGTGACAGTCTGTATCTCGCCGGGCAGCACCTGCGCCACCATCTGGTCACCTCCGCGGTATTGGTCGCGTCGGTCACGCTCATCAGCTATCTGCCAGTCGCCTTGCAAATCATCGTGACCAGCGCCGAGCAGCACTTCCGTGCGCGGGCCGATTCGACCCCACTGGTGGTCGGCCCACGGGGCAGCTCCTTGGAACTGGTCCTGGGAAGCGTCTATTTCGACAAACCCTACACGGACGTGCTGCGGCTAGCCGAATTGCGCCGGATCAACGATCAAAAACTCGGGCAGGCGATTCCCCTGCACGTCCGGTTCAGGTCCCGCGATTGTCAGATCGTGGGCACCAACGAAAACTATCTAAAACTCCGCCAGCTGCGTCTCACGCAAGGGACCCTGTGGAACATGCCCGGGGAATGCGTGGTGGGCGCGGCTGCCGCCGACCGGCTCCAGCTCCAGGTGGGCGACAAGATTCCAGTTTCCACCCCCTCGGCGTTCACCCTCAACAACCCGCCACTGCGTCTCCGGGTGGTGGGCGTGTTCGCCCCTACCGAGACTCCGGATGACCAGGTCCTGTTCGTGAATCTGGAAACCACTTGGATTATCGAAGGGCTGGGGCACGGACACGCTCAGGATGCCCAGCACGGCTCGCCCCAGGCGCGACTGCACACGGACATCACGCCCGACAACGTGGACAGCTTGCACTTCCACGGCAGCCGGGAGAGATTTCCGCTGACGGCGATCATCGTGATTCCTCCCGACGCCAAGGCGGAGACGCTACTGCTGGGGCAATACTTGTCACCAGACAAAACCACCCACATTGTCCGCCCCCGCGCGGTCATGGACGGCTTGCTGGCCAAGGTCCTCATGGTCCGCAGCTACATGGTTGCCTTGATTGCCGTCGTCTCGCTGGTGACGCTGCTGACCATCGCCCTGGTGCTGGTGCTTTCGATTCGCTTGCGGAAGGCGGAGATCGTTACCATGTTCAAGCTGGGCTGCTCGCGGTTCACCATCGCGTCGGTGCTGGGAAGTGAAATCGCCATCCTGCTCACGATAAGTTTTGCCAGCGCCTGCCTACTGTCTCTCATGACGCACGCCTATGGGCCTGCCTTGGTGCGGTGGTTGATTCTAGCATCGTAACCCCACCCCCTAGCGCTGGGCGTCTTCCTCGCCGGTTTCCAGGACGGCAAGAAAGGCCTTTTGGGGGATATCGACCGAGCCAATTGATTTCATCCTTTTCTTGCCGGCCTTTTGTTTTTCCCATAGCTTCCGCTTCCGCGAGATGTCCCCGCCGTAGCACTTGGCCGTGACGTTTTTCCGCATCGCGCTGATGGTTTCGCGGGCAATGATGCGGGTGCCAATGCCCGCTTGCAGAGGCACTTCAAACATGTGGCGTGGGATTTCCTCTTTCAGTTTTTTGATAACGGCCCGGCCGCGGACCTCGGCATCCCGCTTGTCGCACACGATGGAGAGGGCGTCGATGCGTTCGCCCTTGACGAGGATATCCATCCGCACCAGTTGGCCCCTTTCATAACCCAGGAGCTCATAGTCCATGGTCCCGTAACCGCGAGTCAGCGTCTTCAGTTTGTCATGCATGTCGTAAATAATTTCCGCCAGCGCCACTTCATAGATGAGCATGGCGCGGGTGGGCGAAAGATATTCGGTACGCAAATACTTGCCACGACGCTCAGCACATAATTTCATAATTCCGCCAATGTACTCGGTAGGCAGCACAAAACTGACTTTGACAAGCGGTTGTAGAAAGTCCTCGATGTCGCCGGCATCCGGCACGTCCTGGGGCGTGTGGATCTCGAGCTGCTCTCCTGGCTTGGTCACGACCTGGTAGGTGACGTTGGGTGCCGTCTGCACCAAATCGATATCCGCTTCCTGCTCCAACCGCTGCTGGACAATCTCCATGTGCAGCAGCCCTAAGAATCCACAGCGAAAACCAAACCCCAGGGCATCGCTGGTTTCGGGCAGAAACTCAAAACTCGGATCGTTGATTGCCAGTTTTTCCAAGGCGTCCCGTAACTGCTTAAAATCCTGACCGTCCGCCGGATACAGGCCGCAGAACACCATCCGCTGGGGCTCCGCGTAGCCGGGCAGCACCTCCGCCGGCTGGTCGGTCGCCACGCTGATGGTATCGCCCACATGCACGTGGCCGAGCGACTTGATATTGCAAATGAGATACCCCACTTGCCCGGCCGTGAGCTGATCGGCAGGCGTCCGCAGCGGCTCAAAATGTCCCAACTCCTGGACCTCGTGGACGGTCCCCTGTTGCAAGAATTTGATCTTCTGCCCTTTGGTTACCTTGCCGTTCATCACCCGCACGTAGGTAATGGCCCCCCGATACTTATCGTAGTGGGCATCGAAGACCATCGCCTGCAGTATCGCTTGGGGATCGCCCGCCGGCGGTGGCACGCGATCAATAATGGCCGCCAAGACTTCGTCGCAGCCCGTCCCGGTTTTGGCGCTGCAGCCCAGCACATCGGCCGCATCCACCCCCAACGTCTGCTCCATTTCCTCGCGCACCTCATCCGGACGCGCATGCATCAGATCCACTTTGTTCATCACCGGCACGACCGCCAGTTCGTGCTCCATGGCGGCGTAGGCGTTGGCCACAGTCTGCGCTTGCACACCCTGGAAGGCATCCACCAGCAGCACGGCCCCTTCGCAGCAGGCCAAGGAACGGGAAACTTCATATTGAAAATCCACGTGCCCCGGCGTGTCGATCAGGTTCAGTTCGTAGGTCCGACCCTGATGTTGGTAGTGCATCGTCACCGCACGGGCCTTGATGGTAATCCCCCGCTGCCGCTCCAACTCCATGTCATCCAATAATTGCTGTTTCATCTCGCGCTGGCTGACCGTGCCCGTGCGCTCCATCAGCCGATCGGCCAGGGTGCTTTTACCATGGTCGATATGGGCCACAATCGAAAAATTTCGGATGTATTTGGGTTGGGTCATGGCTCCTCCCAGCACCACACTATCGGGATCGAGCGTGTGCATCAAGGTCACGATTCCCAGTGCCAAGTACTCCGCCGTTTCCAGCACCACGTGACGGGCCAAGGCGTCCCCCGCGGTGGCCGCCTCGGCAATGGCCAGCGGCGTGAGCGTCGGATCATCCGCCAACGAACTGTCGCCCCCAGCACGGAGGGCTTGCCGTGCGCGGTGGACCACGCCCCGAGCACCGCAGTAGGCCTCCAGGGAACCGCGCTGGCCCAGTGCATCTTGGAGCGCATCGGCTTGGGAGTCCACCACGATGTGTCCGCACTCGCCCCCGCAGCCGTGGGCGCCTGCTACCAGGTTGCCGTCCAGAATAATGCCTCCGCCAATTCCCATGCCTAAGGTGAGTAGCACCATGCTGTGGCAATCGGCCCCGCTGCCTTGCCAATACTCTCCATAAGCGGCCGCGCAGGCATCGTTTGGGAGAGGAAACTATAGTATGCGAATTAGCCATGACCTCGTTTTCGGATTTCACTGGAGGAAATGTCGTCGCGAAAGTCTGCAGCAGAAACTTCGTCACACAGCCGGCGGAGTGACTCCGGTAGGGTCAAATCGCTCAACGTATGAAAGCGGCCATCCCAGTGGCGACCAAAGACCAAAAAGCGACACCCCTGAGCAGCCATGGAATCGATCGCTTGCTCAAAACTGGTAGCAACTTGGGGCGGCCGGACATCCCCAGCAAAATGATTGGCGGCGACTTGGTCGGTGTAGTAGCTCGGGTCGGCAATCCGCGCTAGGGTATCCGCACCGACGACAAAGGTGGAACCTGGAAACAGGGCCGCTTTCGCCCGAAATGTGGGAGCCGTGGTCAACACGACCAGTGCCTGCGAATCCAGCTGCCGCAAGTGGGCCACGCGGTGGTGGATTTCAAAAAAGTCCAGCGGCGGCTTCTCCACATTAGTAACCGACAACTCGTAGGTCACGCCTTGCTGTGTCAGCTCCGCTGCCATCGCGGCCATCCGCACATGACCGTGATGGGCGGGGTGGAAGGAGCCGGGAAACAGCACCTGGCCCACCTTGGCGTTCGCTGCTGGCAGGGTGGCGTAGGTACGCTGACCCAATACCAACTCCGTGCAACCGGGATCTGCTGGCTGGCTGCAAAACTCGAATTTCTCCGGAGCGGCCAGTTGCGCTGCCAGTGCGGCCTGCGCGTCAACCGTGTCGACCGCGCACGCCTGCCCCAACATCCGCAGGATGCACTCGGCCGCCAGCGACTCTTCTTGCTCTCGATTCCGACGGCCCTTCTCCAAGGTAAGCTCCGCGGTGGAGGTGGACGCTGCCGTCTGGAAGGCCATGTGTATCCGATGGGGTCCGCGCCGCGGTCGATCGGTTGCTAGCGCAGCAGTCGCCCCCAAGCCGATCAGCTGGGCCACGTCGGCGGCAGGTGCCAGTTGTCTAGCCCGCAGCCAGGCGGCCATGGCCATGGCCCGCGCGGTCGACGCACTGCAAGCCTGGTCCGGAACGCCTCCCAACCACTGCCGGAGTGCGGCTGCCGAATAGGGCACGACCGCCTCCAACACGGTGCGGGAGGCACCTGGGCTGGCCAATAACTGACTAAGGGACGCGCTCCCTCCACCGGTGACGGACAGCACCACCTGGTGCCCGCTGGCATGTATTGAGGCAATCAGTTCGTCCCACACAGTCGAGGTCATGTTCACCTGCTGAGGTTATCGGGGACAATATCCCCTAGCGCAAACACGCGTTGGTTCTACCATAGGGCGGCAAAGCCGCCAACCAAAGAGATACAAGATTC
>CAMYJY010000086.1 GCA_947258835.1 uncultured Pirellulales bacterium | reverse complement strand
AGCTAAGCGAAATTTATACCAAATCTCGCTTTAGTCATAGACCAGACTGCGCCTAAAATGAAATACGACAGTGCCATTCGTTCCTGACACCTTTTTTCACGATGGTTCGTCAGCCAGGAGATCGTCGGCGTAGCCGGGAGGGAATGGGGGCTGGGCCCCGAGTTGGTCCGCGGGTTGCTCGGGGGGAGCAGACGGCGGGAACGGTTCGGCAGGCTCGAACTGCCGCATCCAGTAGGCGATTTCGGCAGCGCTCTGTGCTGGTTTCTCGCCATCTCCTGCGCGCTGCGGCCCCGACCTCAGCGGTCGGCGGCAGAGCTCCGCGTACCAGCGGTCGCTATCGCAGTATTTCGCGCCGCGCCGCCGCGCGGCGCGCTGGACACGGTGGTCGCTGGAGACTACCAGCAAGCCGCGTGGTGCTGGATGCTCCTCAATCAATTCTTCCAGCAAAGCATCCGCATCGGGGTAGTCCCGCGCGTAGCGCACCTGGAGTCCCGCCACCGAGTCCGTGTGCGGTAGGCCGGGAGGAGCGCCTGCCGCGTCGAACACAATGGTTGTCTGCAGGCGTTCCACTTCGTGAAGAGCCTTGGCGAGAAAGGCCAGCAAGGCCTCGCGGGAGCGCTGGAAGCTAGGGGCGGATCCCTCGTCGCCAAAAATATCCGTGGCATGCAGCAGGTTGTAGCCATCGATGAGCAGGGACATAAATGTAGTTTCTGAAAAAACGGCCCGTTGGGATTATCTCTGGGCGAGTCTTCACGATCGACTTTGGTGCAGATCAATTTACTTCTGAAAGAACGGCCTCGGCCGTTTTTTCAGAAACTGCACTTTAAGTTATGATGCGATCGTCATCATGATGCCGTTCCCGGTATTCATCGTTAAAAAATTGGTCAATCTGGTGATCGACTCCGAAGATGGAGGCCAGCAGGGCCGAGCGGATCCACATGCCGTTGCGTGCTTGGCGAAAATACATCGCGCGGGGATCATCGTCGATTTCCGGGGGAATTTCACCAAAATGCTGATCCCGAGGAAACGGGTGCAAAATGGGCGCGTAGGTTTTCATCCGCGCCACCAGCTGAGGGGTTAGTTTATAGCGTGACAAATCAATGGCCGCGAATTTTTCATCATCCCCTGGGGCGTTGTGTTCTTTTTGAATCCGCGTCATGTACAGGGCATCGAGGAGTTCAATCACCGGCGTGCCCTGCACCACATCATCAAAAGACTCCACTTCCACAATCTGCACGCCCCGCTCGACCAGACGGGTTCGCAAATCCTCGCGGAGTGTCAGGGTGGGGTCGTGGGGCGCGATAAAGATGAGCGTGACCCCCTCATAATTCCCCAGCAAGCTGGCCAGCGAACGCACGGTACGGCCTCGGCCGATGTCGCCGCAAAAGCCATAAACCTTATTGGTCAAGCCCTTGGTCAGCTGGGGGTAGCTGTGTTGCAGCTCGGCAAAGCGGGGGCTGGCGGTGGAGGTCTGACGGTCGGCAAATTGGAAGGTCCGCTGCAGGGTGTAGATGTCGAGCAGGGCCTGCGTCGGGTGCTCATCCGCGCCGGAGCCGGCATTAATAATCGGCACGCTGCGGTTTCCGGTGGACTCCAAATCATTCATCAAGTAGGCGCAGGATTCGGCCAATTTGGCCAATTTGCTGCGGATAATGATCAGGTCAAAATAACTGCTGAACATGCGGAGCGAGTCGAAGCGGGTTTCGCCTTTCGTTTCCGACGAAGTTGTCGGATCGCGGACTTCGTTGCAGGTGATCCCCAGGATTTGACAGGCCGCCATGAACGACAGAAATGTCCGCGTGGAGGGTTGCGTGAAGTACAGCATGGCCCGTTTGTGATGCAACAGCTGGATCAAAAAATCCCGGCCGCTGCGGTTTTTTGAGAGCACGCGGATTTTGTCGGCCGTCTGGGCCAGGCCTTCCAGCAGAGCGAGAGAGAACTGTCCGCCAAAGATGACATGCCTCAGCTGCTCAGCGCGCTGGAGTTCCGGCAGTTTTTCTCTTTCCGGTCGGCGAATGCGGGCCTCGTAGCACAGCAAATCCAACTCATCGCGGGTGAAAGTCGAATCGGCCGGTGGCGGGGGGGCCGTTGCTGGTTTGTGGCTGGACGATAGGGAGGGGCCGGTCGACATGGATACGATTTGCCTGAGGATCAAGAGCGGGGACCGTAAGAGTGATCGCCCCAGACCCCTCCGCTGGCCCAGGGAGTCGCATGTCCGCCAGTTTCCGGCTCCACGCCGACCGCCGGTAGGTCTTCTGGGCACGTGATCGGCGGGCGGGAGAGAACGCTGTAGCGGACCATGTCGCGATCATCGCATAACCAGCGATCCGTGGTCAAGTGACGGAAAATCGGCCCCCTGTTGGACAGAGGAGCATTTGTAAGCTACCCAGGAATTGAAGTGGGCTTGGTCGAAGAAGAGGCCCTCGTGTGAAGGCCGTCTGCTAGGACCGACCCGAGGGTGCCTCTGCGCGCGTGAAGACCAGTCGCTCTGCGGTGGAGAGCGGACGATTGAATTGATAGCCCGCGGCGCGGAATTTCTTGATGCCGGCCACGTCCTCCACCCGCTGACGGACCAGGTGGCGGGCCATCAGGCCGCGGGCCTTTTTGGCAAAGAAGCTAATCACCTTGTACTGGCCGTTTTTTCGGTCTTGAAAAACGGGCGTCATCACGCGGCACGGCAGGGTTTCCGCGCGGGCTGCCTTGAAATACTCTTGGGAAGCCAGGTTGACCAAGAGCTGGTCCTCCATTTCGTCCAGCGTCTTGGTCAAATTGCGGGCGATGCGGTCTTGCCAAAAATCGTACAGCGTGGAGCCATGGTCTCCTGCTAGCCGCGTGCCCATTTCCAACCGGTAGGGCTGGATCAGATCGAGTGGTCGCAGCACGCCATACAGGCCTGAGAGAATCCGCAGATGGGATTGGGCAAAGGCAAAATCCTCGGCCGTAAAATCCTCGGCCCCCAGGCCCTGATAAACATCGCCCTGAAAGGCGAGCACCGCCTGCTTGGCGATTGCCGTGTCGTACTTTTTTTTCCAATTTTGATAGTACGCATGCACGCCTTGGGCCAATTTGTTGCTAATTCCCATCAGCTCACGAAGCTGCCGGGGAGACAGGTCACGCAGCAGGGGCAGCAATTGGTTGGCCTGCGCCAGCAAAGCCGGCCGGCTGGATCCCGCAGCTATTTTCTGCGGCTCAAAATCAAGTGTTTTGGCGGGGGAGATGAGAATTAGCATGGTTGGTCCTAGATCAGCGCCTTAAGAGCATGTTTTAAAATTCGAGTCTACGCAGGTGAATTTTAAAACACGTTCTAACGGGCCACGCGCCAGCGGACTCGAAACAGCCCCAGCAGGCACAGCAGCAAAGTCAAATTGTAAACCACGGTGAACCCCAAGAAACCCCCCCAGGCCTTTCCGCTGCCGGTTGCCGCGGTAGTAAGAGCGGCGGGGTTGATGCCGTCGCTTACCTCCAGGGGAAAACGAAACACGGCCGCGAACGGGCTGCAGATGCCCGTCAGCCCTGCCAGCTGGGCGGTGTGAGGCCAGAAGGTCTCGCAAAACACCTGAGCTGCCACAGGGCCTAAGAAGAGCACCGAGAGAATCAGGTAGGTCGCCAGCAGGCTGCTGGCACTTTTGTGAAACAACGTGGAACAAAACAGGCCCGTGGTGGCGGTGGTGCAGCCGGTCAGGGCCACCACCAGAAAATAGCCCAGCATGGTGGGCAGATTATTCCAATAATCCAGGGGCATGATGCAGGCCAGGAGCACGGGCCACATCAAAAAGCTGGTCAACACGCCGGAAATCCGCAAGCCGGCCAGCAATTTCCCCCACAGCATTTGCCAGGGAGTAATCAGGGTTGTCAGCAGCAAATCGAGCGTTTGTCGTTCCCGCTCGCTGGTGACACTGCCGGCTGAAAACACGGGGCCCACCAACATATTGAACAGCAGCACATAGGCCAGGTACCAGGGGGCGAGGTGCTGACGAAGAAACAGGCACAGGGCCATCAACGGCAGGGCCACCAGCATGCTGATTTGGATTACCAGACGCAGCATGAGTGTGCCTTGGCCAAAAATCTCGCTGCGGATTTCTTTGTCATAAATGGGATTGGCCCCGTCTGGCAGCAGGCGCTTCCGAGGGGGTGGGGCGAACAGGCGATCGGGAAACTGTTGGCAATCGAGATACAGCCCCACGGCTTCCCGGGCCTCGGTGTGGGGATCGATAATCTGCTTCCCGGCGGTGCCCAAGTCGGGCCCACGGAGCAACCGCCGGCAGATATCCACCCAGCACAGGGCGCCCAGCGAGAGGCTCACTAAGGGAAAGATGGTTAGCACCACCACCAGCCGGGCCAGGCCCAGTTGCTCCATCGCCAGCCAGAGCAGCACGCCCAGCAGGGCCAGGGGCAGAATCAGCAAGTAGGAAACGACCAGGGCCGCCGAGGTGCGGAGGAAGTAGCTACTGCACCACAGGCTGAGCATGCCGAACAGGGCCACGGAGCAGAACATCGCCGCGTAAACCGCCAGCACTTCATAGGGCGAGACTCCTCCCAGCGGCAGGCAGAGCATCACCATCGGCAAGGCGCACAGCATCAACTCGGCCAGCGGCGTGAGCGAGGCGGCCAGTTTCCCCAGCACGATGGCCCCGGGCTGGAGCGGGCTGGCCAGGAGCATTTCAAAGCTACCGCGTTCCTTTTCTCCGGCGATGGCCCCGGCGGCAAAGCTCGGGGCCAGCAGAGACACCAGTAGATACTGTCCCAGAAAAAACAAATTCACCAGCGGTTGGGCCTGTTCCGACTGCACCATGTCCACAGTCTGCTCAGCCGGCCAGGCCGCATAGACCAGCAGCCCCAACAGCCCCACGTACGCCGCCAACAACACAAAGCCGCGGCTGCGCCGCAGGTTGCTGATGAGCTCGTATTGCAGGACGGGGTTGGGCATATAGAGTTGCGAGTTGCGAGTTGCGGGTTGCGAGTTGTGGGTTACGGGTTACGAGTTGTGGGGTGCGAGTACGATTTGGAACATCGTCGGTCTCAATTTTCTCCGCTGTCTAGAGCCATATAACAACTCACTGCAGTTAACTGTTAGCGCTACCAAACTCGCGCCTCGTAACTCGCAACTCGCGACCCTACCAAACTCGCGCCTCGAAACTCGTAACTCGCAACCCGCGCCTCATTCACCAAGTGAGCCAATGAGTCCGCTGAGCATGCGGCTTTCTTGTTCTGTAAGTTGAAAAAGTTCTTCTGCTACATCACTGCTGAGATAATTTAGTTTGCTGGAGATGATCAGCTGCGTTTCTACTTCTGCCAAGGAACCTTTGGCCAGGTGAAGAAATCGCCTGAATTCTTTCTGCGCTTTTCGCGCGTGCCCCTCGGCAATATTTGAAGCAATAGATACGGAGGCGCGCCGTAGTTGGCTGCTCAGTCCAAAACGTTCCTCTTGAGGAAAAGAAGACGTTGCTTGGTAAATCTTCAAGGAAATGTCAATAGCCAGCTGCCAAACTTGAAGATTACGGTACCCAGCCATTGCTCATACCCCAAGACAAAGCAAGCGATTCTACTGCACGTCCCAAAATCGACTGGTGTTGGAATAAGTCCAAAGTACACACGCAAAAGCTTCGCAACCCACAACTCGCAACTCGCGCCTCGCAACTCCCCTCAATACTCTCGCGGCTGTACTTTTCCCAGCACGCGGCTGGGCAGACCTTGGAGTCGCAAAAATCCTTCGGCGTCGGTTTGGTCGTAGTTGCCGCCGCCTTCCATGCTGGCGACTTCGGCATCGTAGAGACTGCAGGGGCTGCGGCGGGAGTGGATCATGACGTTGCCTTTGTAGAGTCCCAGGGTGACGTCTCCGGTTACGGATTGCTGCGCCTCGCGGATGAAGGCCAGCAGGGCATCCATTTTGGGGACAAACCAGAAACCGTAGTACACCATTTCGGCAACTTCCGGGGCCAGGCGGTCGCGGAGGTGGACCAGATCACGGTCCAGGGTCAGCTGTTCCAGGGCCAGATGGGCCGCATAGAGGGCGGTCATGCCCGGGGCCTCGTAGACGCCCCGGCTCTTCATGCCCACAAATCGGTTTTCTATAATATCGATCCGTCCCACACCGTTGCGACCGGCGATGGTGTTCATGGTTTCCACCACCTCCAGCGGACTGAGGGCCTTGCCATTCACGGCCGCGGGCACGCCGCTGTCGAAGTGGATGGTGACTTCTTCGACTTGGTCGGGGGCCTCTTGGGGGGAGACGCCCATGCCAAAATCCACGATGGCCTGGCCGTTGACCTCTGGGTCTTCCAACCGGCCGGCCTCGTAGCTGATGTGCAAACAGTTTTCGTCAGAACTGTAGGGTTTGGCCTGGGAGGCTTTCACGGGGATGTTTTTAATATCGCAGTAGTCGATCATTTCCGTGCGGCCGGGGAATTGTTGGCGGAATTTTTCGATCCGCCAGGGGGCAATGATCTTGACGTCGGGGTCGAGTGCCTCGGCGGCCAGTTGGAAGCGGCACTGGTCATTGCCCTTGCCCGTGGCGCCATGGGCATAGGCCTCGGCTCCCACGTCGCGGGCCACCTGCAGGCAGATCTTGGAAATGAGTGGTCTGGCAATGGAGGTTCCTAAGAGGTAGATGCCCTCGTACTTGGCCTGCCACTGCAGGACGGGAAAGGCGTAGTCGCGGCAGAGCTCCTCCCGGGCATCGATCAGTTGGGCCGACTGGGCTCCATGGTCGCGGGCCTTTTGCAAAATCGCCTCGCGATCCTCGCAGGGCTGTCCCAGATCGACATACACCGCATGGATGTCGTAGCCCTCATCCTGCAACCAACCCAAAATTACCGAGGTGTCCAGACCTCCCGAATAAGCAAGCACACAACTAGGCATCAAAGTTTTCCTATAAAGAAGTGAGAGGCGGCCCTGCCGCCAGGGCCGCCAACCAATGCGAGCTACCGCTCGGAAGGTACTGGTCCGCTCCCGTTGGTCGCTCACGAGGTATGCGGATGCCGCACGACTGTTCTTTGCAGTAAGCCTCCCATTGTGGTTTGTGGAGGGGCCCCTGGCAAGCGAGGCAGGACCGGCCGGCGAGTAGATCTCGCTGTTTGCGAGCACTTGGCGTAGCATTTTTGAAGAGATCTTCGGCCGTACCAAAAAGCGAGCTACCGCTCGAAAGGTAGTAGCCTGCCTCTCGCCCCAATCTTGTTCGACACGAAAGTTGTGGCCGAGCAGCGGCAGTGATTTCATGCACGGCGCTGACCCAGAAGAGTCCTTCCCACAAATGAGCCGATGGGCGATAGCCCCGGTTCTTGCGCGACTCACGGAACCGGGGCTATCGCCCATCGGCTCAGATGCGACAGAGGGGGGCCTGGTTTGCCGCAGTGCTGTTATCTCTGCATCACATAGTACGACAAAGAACCACATAAATTCCCGCAAGCAACAAAAATTTTCACCGTTACTAGCACGAGGCGGCACGTTGGTCGGCCCTGGTTTTTCAGAGTGCCTGGCCAATTTCGACCCCATCGCAAGATGGGCTTGACCATTTTACGATGATGTCGATAATGGTCGGCATGAGTTCGGTGCCTAGAATCTACGACAGCATCCTCGCGGAACATTTGGCAAACCATCGGCAGATGGCACTGGTAAGTGGTCCGCGTCAAGTTGGCAAGACGACCACCTGTCAAAACCATACAGACAGCTATCTGAATTGGGACAACATCGATGACCGCGGATTCATTTTAGGCGGCCCTAGCCAAATGGCGGCCCATCTCGGCTTGGATCAGCTCCGCGAGCGACTGCCGGTGGCCTTGTTTGATGAGCTGCATAAGCACACGCGTTGGAAACAGTTTCTCAAGGGCTTTTTCGACAGCTATGCCGATCAGGTGCGGATCTTGGTGACCGGGTCCAGTCGCTTGGACACCTACAGGCGCGTGGGCGACAGCCTGATGGGGCGATATTTTCTCTATCACATGCACCCCTTCTCGGTTGCCGAGACACTGCACACGGATTTACCGGATGCGGAGCAGATTGTCCGTCCTCCACAGCAACCCGATGCAATGGAATTCGAAGCCTTGTGGAAGCACGGTGGATATCCCGAGCCATTTCTGAAGCGAGACATGCGATTTAGTCGCCGTTGGCAATCACTGCGA
>CAMYJY010000085.1 GCA_947258835.1 uncultured Pirellulales bacterium | reverse complement strand
AGA
Organism: uncultured Pirellulales bacterium; assembly: GCA_947258835.1. Lineage (GTDB taxonomy): Bacteria > Planctomycetota > Planctomycetia > Pirellulales > Lacipirellulaceae > Bythopirellula. Next base: position 8,219 of record CAMYJY010000085.1, on the reverse strand, counting down.
TTGTTGCTGCGGGCGAACATTCGAGCAATCAACGGGAGCGGGCTCAGGCCCTCCGCGGGGCCGTCGGCGATGATGCGCGGCCTATCGACAGCTGTGCTGCCAATGAGCCTAGGGCGACCAACGGAAGCCCGGTATTTAGCGAGCAAAACGCTAGCGGTGGGTTCATCGGCCGCGCAAACATCAATCACAGCTCCCTCCCATCAGGCATCGACCGGCGGGGGATCGATACCACCGTGCGCGTGCAAGACAATATCTTTTTGTTTGCCAATGGCGAGTGGCTCAAACATACACCAATTCCAGAGGATAAATCAAACTACGGCGCGTTCTCGGTCCTGATGGATGAGGCCGAGGCCCATATTCGAGAAATTATCGCCGCAGCTGCCAGCGAGGAAAATCCGCCCGGCAGCGAGGCCCAGAAAATTGGCGATTTTTTTCGTAGCTATATGGATCAGGACACGATTGAGGCCCGCGGCCTAAAACCCCTGCAAGAGGAACTGGCCAAAATCGACCGCTTGCAATCCCTCGATCAAGTTGTCGCGCACTGGGGCTATTTGCAGACACGGGATGTCACCACGCCGATTGGTTTTTACGTCGATCAGGACGATAAAAACTCCACCGTGTACCTCGGCGTCGTGATCCAGAGCGGTCTGTCCCTGCCCGACCGCGACTACTATTTGCAGGATGACGAAAAATATGCCTCCGCGCGGGCCGCCCTTGCCACCTACATCCAAACGCTGTTTGACTTGGGACAGTTGCCTGCCGGAGCGGCAGAGGCGATCGTGGCCCTGGAGACCAAATTGGCCCAGGCCTCTTGGACGCGCACCGACCTGCGAGATGCCAACAAGCGGTACAACAAGATGTCCCTGGCCGAGTTGGCCGACCTGGCCCCAGAGATTCCCTGGAAACAGTACTTGTCGGCGGCCAAGGTGGGGCAGCTCAGCGAACTCAACGTCAATACCCCCAGCTATTTTGAGACGCTCTCGACGATCGCGGCCGAGACGCCGCTGGAGGTCTGGCGGTGGTACCTGAAGTTTCAGTTGCTCAGTGCCTATGCGATGGCCCTGCCCCAGGATTTTATTGAGGCCCGCTTTGCACTGTATGGCCAAGAGCTGGCAGGTGTCCCGGAACTCAAGCCCCGTTGGAAACGGGCTGTGCAGGCCTTGGCCGGTGGGCGTGGTTTTGGCGTGTTGGGAGATGCCGTGGGGAAGATTTATGTGCAACAGCACTATCCGGCCGAGGCCCGTGTCCGGATGGGTGAGTTGGTCGAAAATCTGTTGTTGGCTTATGAGCACAGCATTCGCGATTTGACTTGGATGACGCCGGAGACGAAGCAAAAAGCCTTGGACAAGCTGAGCAAAATTACCACCAAGATTGGCCACACCAAAAAATGGCGGGACTATACGGCGCTCGAGATTCAGCCGGACGATTTGCTGGGCAACCTGCTCCGTTCCGCCCAGACGGAATATCAGCGGATGATTGACAAGTTGGGCCAGCCGGTGGATCGCGAGGAGTGGCACATGACGCCGCATACCGTGAACGCCTACTACAGCGCCAGTATGAATGAAATTGTATTTCCGGCAGCCATCCTCCAGCCGCCCTTCTTTCAAGTGGATGCCGAGGATGCCGTGAACTACGGCAGCATCGGTGCGGTGATTGGACATGAAATTAGCCATGCCTTTGACGACCAAGGCAGCAAGTACGATGGCGCTGGCAATTTGGAAAATTGGTGGACCGACGAGGATCGCAGGGCCTTTGCCCAACTGACCGGTCAGTTGGTCGAGCAGTACGAGCAGTACTCGCCTTTGAAAGGTAGGCACCTCAATGGGCGGCTGACGTTGGGAGAAAACATTGCGGACCTGTCCGGCCTGGCGGTCGCCTATCGGGCGTACCTGCTTTCTCCCAGTGGCCAGCAGCCGCCGGTGCTGGACGGTTGGACCGGACCCCAACGGTTTTTTCTCGGTTGGTCCCAAAGCTGGCGGCGGAAGTATCGCGATGAGGAGATGCTGAACCGCCTGCTCACCGACCCCCATTCCCCAAGCGAATATCGCGCCAACGGGCCCTGCTCCAATTTTGAGCCCTTTTTGGAGGCTTTTGACCTGCAGCCCGGCGATGGGCTGTACCGAAAGCCCGCCCAGTGCATTCGAATTTGGTAGCCCAGCGCGAAAATTTCTTGCGATTTTGATACGGGCTGATTAGCCTGGAAAGGAGTCCATCATCTTCCTGGCTGCAGGATGTGCAGCCGCCACAAACAATTTAGAGAGAGGTACCTTTTCATGCACACTCGTTTCGCACTCGTGCTCTTGGTGATCGTAGGTTGTGCCACGTTCGGCGCCAGTCCAGCTCAGGCTCAATATGGTTGCCAGGGAGGATGGGGCGCTGGTTTTGGCGCCTGGGATGTGGGTCGGTTGTATCGCGTGTTGGCGCAGAATGTACCTTATTACGCCGCGTTTCCACCGGTGTACTACAGCGCCCCGGTGCCGCGGACCTATGGCTACAGTCCGTTTGCCTACCCGCCCGGTGCCGCCACGCCGGAATTGGTGGATGCGCCGGCCGCACTGGAAATTTCCAATCCCTTCGTAAAACCTGCCGCAACGGGCAAGCAGGGGGATCAAATCACGGCCGCTCCCGCGGCGAAAAACGGCGGCGTGCAACCCCTGCTGGTAATCAATCCGTACGTGGATGAAGCCCAAGATTTGGCCGCGGTGGCACCCAACGCTGGTAACGATTTTGTGGGCAGTATTGGGGGGCCAGTCATTCCCGCGCAGGCGGGAATCCAGTAGCGGCCCAGGTGGTCTAGATTCCCGCCTCCGCGGGAATGACGTTGGAGAGTGGCGGGAATGACGTTGGAGAGTGGCGGGAATGACGTAGGAGAGGTGGCGGGAATGACGAGATGACTCCAAAAGTCCATCGCCGCCACGGCCTTCTGCTAGCTGGTCGTTGCTGGCGACACGCGGCTGCTGTCATCTTTTCCGACCGCCGGATACCTCCAGTGAGGTTTTGGAATTGGCTCTCAGATGTTGTGGAACCTCTTGTGACTGCGTCACATCGGTAGGCTGTCGCCAACCGATGCCACCCACGGCTCCTACTAGCACACAGCCATTACCAACAAAACAAAGCCCGTCGTCGCGTTGTTTCGTCGTGGTTCCCATCCATAACAATCTCATTTTGATAAAAACTGTGTGCCTCTAGGCAGGTCGAAAGGAGGGCTGCCCCCCCGCCCCAGCTACCATTCGGCCTAGACACGACCTCGCGGTTCGCTATGATTCTCACCTGCTGGGTGCAGGAACGCACTGGCCAGGTTGGCAGCCACCCCAGGGGTTCGTGCCCCCGTGGCTCTGCACCTGCCAAAAATCCGGTCCTGCATTCCCGCCTGTTTGATGTGCGATTCTAGTTTTCGTGGCGGAAAGGAAGCTGCCGATGCGGTGTACGCGTTGCATATGGGCTCTGTGCCTGGCCATGGTGGTGGGGGGATGTCAATCGCAAAACGCGACGCTGACCAATCCCTTCTTGGCCGCTGACCGCGTGCCACCGCCAGCGACGCGGACCCTCGTACCGGGGACCGCACAGCCCTATTATCCGGGCGATCCCGTGCCCAACAGCCCGGCGGTGATGCCACCAGGTCCGGTGCCGTCCTATCCCCCGCAAAATGCCCCCGTGGTTCCGCCAGGCGGTTGGAATACCGCGCCGCCGGTCTCGGCCGCCAGCCCCACGTCTTCCGTGCGGCCCGTCCAGGCTGAGTTGCCAGCCGGGCCCATCGTCGATGTCGGGGAGCAACCCGTGCAGGTGCAAAATGATGCCCAGCACTTGCGTTTTACCCCCGTGCCCCTCAATCAAGCGCCACAACCCCGGCAGCCGTCTCCCGTGACCGCCGCGGCCCCAGCCGCCAACTGGTCAGAGCCCACCGCTATTCAGGTGGGTGCGGTGGGTACCTCAGGCTCAGTTTTTCCGGAGCAGCAAACGGGGTATCCAGCACCGCAGCGGCCGGTGCAGTTGCGGGCCGTCCCAAGTGGGCCCGGCAGTCGGGCGTCATCCGTGGATGGCTTTCGGCCGCAGGGGAGCAGTCGGACCCGCTCCCCCAACAGTTCCGCCATGTTCAGCAGTCCAGCATCCTCTGAGGATCCGGGCCGATTTGGTTACGAGATGAATTACCAGTGGCTTCGCGGCCAATTGGCCTATGCCGCCCCTACCGGACAGTGGCGCTTGCGGTATATTGCAACAGGTCAAGGTCTTGATGCACTCGGGGGCCAAGTTGTGATTGCGAATCCCCACGTGCTGGTCGGCCTGAGCCCCGGCGAGCATGTCCAGCTCCGCGGGCAATTGCAAACGCAGGGAGCTGGTGGGCCGGCAGTGTACAGTGTGTCGGTTGTGCAGCGGCAACAGCTATGACTCAACGCTTTCTGACTGGTTCCGGCCCCGTCGGTCGTGTGCGAGCGGCCGCAGGTGACTTATTGGCCCGCTGCGCGGGCTATGTCCCCAAAATCGCTGCCCTCGAAGCGGATCTGCAGCGGCTGAATGATTACGAATTGCGCAAGACCAGCTTGGGTTTGCGCTATCGTTCGTCGAGTGGTGAACCGCTGGAAAAACTGCTGGTGGAGGCCTTTGCGCTGGTGCGTGAGGCCGGTCGCCGGACACTCGACATGCGGCATTTTGACGTGCAATTGTTGGGTGGTGCGGCCATGCATCATCGTTCGATTGTCGAAATGCAAACCGGAGAAGGCAAAACGCTGGCCGCTACGTTGCCCCTCTACTTGGCCGCCCTCGAAGGCAAGGGGGCCCACTTGGCAACGGTCAATGATTATCTGGCCCGTCGTGATGCCGAGTGGATGGGGCCGCTGTATGCCGCTTTGGGGATGCGCGTGGGCGTGATCCAAGCCCAGCAGCCGCAACCCGAACGGCGCGAGGCCTATGCCGCGGACATCACCTATGGCACGGCCAATGAAATGGGGTTTGATTTTTTACGTGATCGCCTGCTAGGTCGCAGCATCCGTGAAGGCCAGCAAGATTTGTTTGGTCAGATGCTGGGCGTGACGGGGCAAGGTGGCGCCGAGCAGCCCGTGCAGCGGGGGTTGCATTTTATGCTCGTGGACGAGGCGGATAGCATCTTGATCGACGAGGCGGGCACGCCCCTGATCATCAGCGCCTTGCCCGGGGAAGACGAAGAGATCGCTGTGGAAGCCTATCGGTGGGCGGCTCAGGTACGCGATCTGTTTGTCGAGCATGATGACTACGATTACGATCATGACGACCGCACCGTGGAGCTGACGTTGGCGGGCCGGCAGAAGGTACGGGCCCAACCCAAACCGAGCGCCATGGATCGCCTGCCGCTGTCCACGATTTACGAGTACGCCCAGCGGGCCATCAAGGTGGGCCGCGAAATGTTTTTGGATCGGCACTACGTGGTGCGGGATGGTGAAATCGTCATCGTGGACGAATTCACGGGCCGTTTGGCCGAAGGGCGAAAATGGCGGTCCGGAATTCATCAAGCCGTGGAGGCGCAGGAAGGTGTGGAAATCACCTTTGCCACCAACCAGGCGGCGCAGATTACAATTCAAGATCTCTTTCTGCGGTACGAGCGGTTGGCGGGGATGACCGGTACTGCCGCTACCAGCCGCGGCGAGCTGAAAAAAATCTACCAGGTCCACGTGGCATCGATTCCTACCAACCGGCCTCCCATCCGTCGGCAGTTGCCCACCCAAATCTACGGCACGGCCGAGCAAAAATGGGCGGCCGTGGTGGAAGACGCCTACCAGCAGCACCAACAACAGCGTCCCATACTGATTGGTACCCGCTCGATTGACAAAAGCGAACACCTGGCGGAGCTGCTCAGCGCGCGGGGCATGCAGCCGGTGATTCTCAATGCCCGCCATGTAGCCCAGGAAGCGGAAATTGTGCAGCGCGCGGGCGAACCGGGTAAAATCACCGTGGCCACCAACATGGCCGGACGGGGTACCGATATCAAGCTGGGGGAAGGCGTGGTCGACCTCGGAGGTTTGCACGTAATTTGCACCGAGTTGCACGAGGCCCAGCGGATTGACCGCCAGCTGATTGGGCGCTGCGGCCGCCAAGGCGATCCGGGCTCTTACCGTCAGTTTTTGGCGCTGGACGACGAAATTCTCTTGCTGGGGTACGGCCCTCAGAAAGCGGAACGGCTCCAGCGGCGAGGCCAGCAAGCCGCCGGCCCCCTGCGGGGGCTGGAGCGGTTGTTTCAGCGGGCCCAGCGGCGGGTGGAACGCCGCCACTTCCGCAATCGGAAGATTCTCCTCTATCACGAAAAAGAACGCCAAAAAATCCAGCGCCAAATGGGGCAGGATCCATATCTGGATACGGCAGGGTAAGGCAGATGCGCGTTAAAATTTTCTGATTACTCGGTTTCTAGCGCGGGCAACTGATTTTTTCTGCAGGACCTGTCCAGGCGTCAGGCCAGCTAGATAAATTTTCTTGCCCAGAGGGTGGTACACTGCAGTGTGACTCCAAATGAGTTGGAGGCACTCTTGCCCTCAAGGAGGAACGGTTCACTGCCGTGAATGCCATCTTTATCTACCTCCGGTCTCTGCGTGCGCTGCAGGCGGAAAATATCTCCGGCCCGTACCTGCCGTGGCGCATCCGGCGGCAGCGGGCAGCACCCTCCCAGCCGGGCGGTTCCCCAGTGCGGCCAGGTCCTGTTGTCCTAGCGCTGTTCTGCTGCGCGCTGGCCTTGGTCGGTTGCTCTCTCACCCGCAGTCGCACGCAGTGGCAGCCGCTCTCGTTCACAGCACCCAACGCCGATGCGATTGGGAACTTGCGACTTGTCGGGGCCGAAGACAGCTATGTGGCCGCCGTCGACTTGGAATCCAAAGGCTGTGCCGATTGCGTCGCCTGGTATTTAAAAACGGCTGGTCAGGCGTGGGCGGCACTGGAGCAGGAGTTGACTTCCGCCGGAAAATCCTCGACCCGCGCGCTGACCCTCTATCGCTCGTCGGTGGCCAAGGTGATTCTCACAGGCCAACGCTTTGGCCAATGGGATCCCCACCGCGGACTTGTCGTGGCCACCGCCGAGGGCACTACGATCGTGCCGACGGCGTACCAGGGATTTGATTGGATGCCCAATCAGTTCCAGCGCCTGGAACCCGTGGGCGACTACTCGACCCCGGAGCTGTCTCGCAAAATTCGCTACCACGGACTGGGGGTGCCCCTGGTCGTTACCCGCAACGTTTTTGATCCTCAGCCTTTTACGCGCCCAAAACAGTCCTTTGCGGCTACGGCCCTGGTCCGCGTGGATCCAGCGAGTGGTGGCTACCAACTCGAGTTGTATGATCCTCTGCGGGTCTCAACCGTGGCGGTCGGCACGTGCTCGGCCCCCCTGGCACGTGACCTCTCCGCACATTTTGCCTATGCCAGCGTGGGCGAAAAAAGGCCGTGGCTCAACAACTTTCTCCAGCCAGGCGCTACGGGTGCTGGTGACGGTTTGTTCATGATCGAGCCGTTTCAGCCGGGTAAAATTCCCGTGGTCTTCGTGCACGGACTCCTCAGCGATCCGGTCACCTGGGCGGAACTGGTCAATGAGCTCCGCAGTCATGCCGACTTAAACAAGCGCTGCCAGTGGTGGGGATATCAATACGACACCGGCGAACCGTTTTTAACCAGTGCCGCCGTCTTGCGTCGCCACCTGCGCCAGCTGCGCCAGCGTTATGATCCGCAGCGGCACGATCCGGCTCTCTCCGGGATCGTGCTGGTCGGCCATAGCATGGGAGGCTTGGTTGCTAAGTTGCAGGTGACTGGCAGCGAGCATCATCTCTGGCAGGCGGGTTTTACGCAACCATTCCAGAGCGTGAGCACGAACCAGGAAACTCGCCGGCACTTGCGGGAGAGTTTCTTTTTTCAACCTTCCCCCGACGTCACGCGCGTGATCTATATTGGGACGCCGCATGCGGGGTCCGCCTGGGCTCGGCGTCCGGTCGGCAGGTTGGGGGCGGCGCTGGTCAAACCGGCTCTGGAATCCGAGGCCGTGCACCAGCAGTTGAGACGAGACAATCCGGGAATTTTTAGGGAAGATCTGCGCGCTCGGTTTCCCACCAGCATCGATTTGCTCGAGCCCGGCAGCCCCCTGTTGCAGGCGACCGCGCGTCTCGGTTATTCGCCGGCGGTGCGCCTGCACTCCATACTCGGCACCGGCAAGCCGATGCGAGATGGCTCGCCGGCCGATGGGGTGGTGCCCGTCCACAGCGCCCACCTGCCGGGCG
>CAMYJY010000084.1 GCA_947258835.1 uncultured Pirellulales bacterium | reverse complement strand
CAGGTGATAGGAATGCTTGTGGTGGCCTTCGTAGTTAATCAAATATCCCACGTCTTGCATGCGGGCGGCTGCGTCCAAAAGCCGCGCGTCTTGGGGATCCAGCTTAAAGAGCTCGCTCAGTCCTTGGTAGATGTCGGTAGCCAGCCGGGCCGATTGGCGGGCATGATCCAACTCCGCGCCGCAAGCGGCGGCAAAACGTTCGATTTGGGCCACCTCACTGGCGGGTTTGGCCGTTTGGGTGCCTTGCAGCGTTTCAATCATGGACAGCAGCAGGCCATCCCGTACGCCAAAGGGGTGCACCTGCAGCAAGTTGACCTTAAAGCGGCGCATGATGCGGTCCACGACGGCCAATCCGGGGACGATAATATCGGCCCGATCCGGATTGAGCCCGGCCAACTCCCGGCGGGCTTTGAGCGACATTTTGCGGAGACGGTCAATGAGATGACGGATTTCAGCCCGAGAAATTTGGCAGCCGGAAACGGGCAAGCGGGACTGTCCTTTGGCCGCCATGCTGATCCCCGCCAGGGCCGTAAAGGTCCCTCCCGAACCAATCAGCATGTGCAAAGGAGCGGTAGGTTTTTCGGTGGTTTTTTTCAGTTGCCGGTCGATCCATTTTTGCAGCCGCTGGAAGTCATCGCCTGCTAGGGATTGGCCACCTCCGAATTTTTCACTCAGCCGTACGGCGCCCAGGCAGGTGGCATAAATCGCTTCCACCAACTCGCCGCTGGCCCGTACGATCTCGGTACTCCCACCCCCAATGTCAACTAATAGCGTGTTTTTTCCGGCCAAATCAAAGCGTCGCCGTACGCTATGGAAGGCTAGGTGCGCCTCTTCCGCGGCGGTGATGACTTCGATTTTCAGATCCAATTGTTGCCGTACGCGTTGGCAAAATTCCTGGCCGTTGACCGCCTCGCGGACAGCGCAGGTGGCGATGGCCCGCAGGCTTTCCACGCCCAGGCCCGCGACAATGGTTTGAAAACGTCCCAGAGCGGCCAACGTGGCGTCGATTGATTTTTCGTCCATTTTGCCCGTGGATGCCAGCGCACGCCCCAAGCGGGTGGACTCCCGCTCTTCGTCCAAAATACGGTAACGGCCATCTCGCAGGGCCTCGGCCACCACGAGGCGGATGCTGTTGCTACCGATATCGATGGCCGCCAAACGAGGCACCAAGTCGGGTGTCAGATAGGTTTGTTGTTCGGTCATGGCAAGTTAGGCAAGGTGAGCGTTGACCCCGGCGACTAACCGCAGAATAATCGTGGTTTGCGCCCCGCACAACCGCGGGGAGTCGTTTTCTGAGGGATCTACAACGTGCCCATTGTCCGTGATCTGAGTCAGTTACCCGCAACAGCGCGTGGTGGTGCGGTGGCGATTGGTAATTTTGATGGTGTCCACCAGGGACATTTGAGGATTGTGGCGCAGTTGCTGCGCCGCGCGCGGGACGTTGGGGGACCGGCGATTGTCTTCACCTTTGATCCCCACCCGGTAAGAATTTTGCGGCCTACCGAATGCCCTCCGCCGCTCACGTGGACGCAGCGGAAGGCGGAGCTGTTGGCGGAGCATGGTGTGGATAAGATTGTGGCCTACCCCACGGACGAAGCCCTGCTAAGTTTGACCGCCCACGAGTTTTTCGACCACATCGTCCTTGGTGCCCTCGGTGCCAAAGCGATGGTCGAGGGGCCCAACTTTTACTTCGGACATCGCCGGGAGGGGGATGTGGCCCTGTTGCGGGAGTTGACCGCCCAGGCGGGCTTGTCTTTGGACGTGGTGGAGCCGTTCCAGCTGCGGGAGCAAATGGTCTCCAGTTCAGCCATCCGGCAGCTGATTGCCGCCGGAGAAGTGGAGGCGGCGGCTGAGATGCTCTCGGCACCCTATCGCATGCGCGGTATGGTAACGCACGGTGCCGCGCGTGGTGCTAAGCTAGGGTTCCCCACGGCCAATTTAGCAGCCGTGGACACCCTGTTACCCAAGTCGGGAGTGTATGCGGGGCGGGCCTGGTGGAGCGGCGCCTGTTTTTTGGCGGCGATTCATATCGGTCCCAATCCCACCTTTGGTGAGGGCATACCCAAGGTGGAGGTGCACCTCCTGGATTTTCAGGAAACCATTTATGGACAGCCTTTGGAAGTGGACTTTTTGGTTCGCCTGCGTGACGTCACTCCGTTTGCAAGCGAAGCGGAGTTGATTGCCCAGCTCACGGACGACGTGGCCCAGGTTCGTGCGTTGGGATCGAGAAAATAGATTCATTAGTTTCAAATCCGGCCGAGGAAGCCGACCCGAGTAGAGTGTTCGGTACCAAAAACGCCGGTTCCCGGGCGGCTTGTCGCCCTGGGCTCTGGTGGGAACAGGGTGGATTTGGAAGTACTGAGATTTGGGTCTGATTAAAGAGCACGCATGTGCGTGCATGTTTTTGTGAGCGATCTATTGTGAGCCAGATGTATGGACATTGATTGGCAACCTTTGTGTGAATTAATTCGTCAGCACGAATCCTTCGTGTTGACGAGCCACTGTCGGGCCGACTGCGATGCCGTCGGCAGTGAGCTGGCGCTGGCGCAGATTTTGGAGGCTTTGGGGAAAAAGGTCATCATTGCCAATGGCGACGCCGTGCCCGAGCACATTGGCTTCATCGATCCTGACGGTCGCGTCCGTGTGCTCCACGAATCGGTGCAGCCGGCTGAGATATCCGCGGCGGCGGTGCTGATTGTGGTGGATACCAGTGCCTGGGTGCAGCTGGGTCCGATGGCGGAGGTCGTCCGCGGATTTCCGGGCCAACGGGTAGTCATTGATCACCATGTGGGCCAGGATGATTTGGGGGCCCTTACGTTCAAAGACGAGACGGCCTCAGCCACGGGGCGTCTGATTTTGGAGTTGGGGGAAGCGCTGGGTGTGACCATCACCTCCGCCATGGCGACACCACTTTTTGCTGCGATTGCCACGGATACCGGCTGGTTTCGATTTTCTTCCGTGCAGGAGAAAACGTTCTTGGCCTTATCCCGCTTGGTGGGCGCGGGCGCGGATCCGCCGGCAATTTTTTCGGCCCTCTACGAGCAACACAGTCTGGCGCGCCTGTATCTGCGAGCCCGTATCCTCGAACACGTGGTGGCGGACGTCGGGGGACGGTTACTCTCCACGTACGTGACGCAGCAGGATTTTCGTGATACGGGTGCTCAGAGCACGGATACGGAGGATGCCATTAATATCCTGCACACGGTGGCTGGCAGCGAAGTGGCTGTATTGTTCGTTGAGCTGAGCGAAAATGTTACCAAAGTGAGTTTGCGAAGTCGCACCGACTTTGATGTACGGGAAATTGCTGCGCGATTCGGTGGCGGCGGTCATCGGGCGGCCTCTGGCGTGTCCTATGCTGGACCGCTGTCGTCAGCCCAGCAGGAGGTGCTGGACGCCATTCGTTCCGCCTTGGCACCCTAGAGCCATCGTTTTACAATACACGACGAATTCGCAGAGATGGAGCATGCGATGGTGGATACGAATCGGCCTGGAACGGCGGCAAATAACGTAGCGGGCGGACCGCAGTGCGCGACGCCAGCAGATCCCGGGCGTAGTCGCCGATCTTTCGTAGCCGTGTTGGCCGGCAGTTTGGCCGTGTTGGGGCCCGTGACGGCTGGGCTGGTTACCTTTTTCTCTCCCCTCTTTCGCCGTCGTCAGTCACTGCAAGTGCGGGTCGCCCTGCTGAGTCAGGTGCCGGATGATGGCCTGCCGCGTGCCTTCCCGGTAATTGCCGATCGTCGCGATGCCTGGAACCACTACGCGGCGCAAAAAATCGGTTCCGTGTACCTGATTCGCCAGCCTGGCGAACAGTTGCCCGTGGCCTTCACGGCCAAATGCCCTCATGCGGGCTGTGCCCTGGGCTACTCGGAGACAGACCAAAAATTTACCTGCCCTTGCCATACGAGTCGTTTTAATCTCGATGGCAGCCGGACGCATGGGGATCAGGAAGTTGCTCCTCGTGACATGGATACGTTGCCCGTAGCGCTCCGCCCGCTGGATATCCCTGGCGCACCACAGGGCGGCAGAGCCCGCCCCCGGCTAGACCGGGGGGCCGCCAGCCACAGCGAGGGCGGCGGGGCCGCCAGCCACAGCGAGCTACCGCTCGGAGGGCAGGGGACCGCTCCCGTTGGTCGCTGGAATGTGCGCAGGCAACAAGGGTTGTCATCGGTTGCAACACCACAGGTGAACGAGGTATTGGTCACCTTTGTTGATTTTCAGACTGGCCGGCAAGAGAAGATCCCCAGCACATGAAAAAAAACCTTGCCAACCTGACCGAGTGGCTGGATGACCGGACGGGTTGTCGACAGCTGCTGCACGAGGCGCTGTACGAACGGGTGCCCGGTGGCGCACGCTGGCGCTACGTCTGGGGCAGCACCCTGGTGGTGGCCTTTCTGACGCAGGTCATCACGGGCATTTTTTTGTGGATGGCTTACAGCCCCAGCACCCACACGGCCTGGGAAAGTGTCTATTACATCCAATACGAAATGACCGGCGGCTGGCTACTGCGCGGCATCCACCATTATATGTCGTCGGCGATGGTGGTGTTGTTGGCGATTCATTTTGCCCAAGTGGTGTGGGACGGGGCCTACCGCGCGCCGCGCGAATTAAATTTCGTGTTGGGATTGGTACTGATGCTGCTGGTGCTCGGGCTGTCTTTCACGGGGTATCTGTTGCCTTGGGATCAAAAGGGCTATTGGGCCACCAACGTGGGGACCGAGCTGGCCAGCCAGGCCCCCTGGGCTGGCGGGGCGATCAAAAAACTGGCCGTGGGGGGGCCGACCTACGGTCACCATACCCTCACGCGCTTCTTCGCCCTGCATGCGGGCCTGTTGCCCGGGGCCTTGGTGGCCTTTTTGGTAGTCCATGTGGTGTTGTTTCGCCGACACGGAATCACCCCCAAACAGCCTTATCGTAAACCCGAGGCGACGTTTTGGCCCGACCAGGTACTCCAGGATAGCGTGGCGGCCCTGGGGATTTTGGTGGCCGTGTTGGGCGTCACGATTTATACGGGCGGTGCCGAGCTCACGGCGCCGGCCGATCCGGCCAATAATTACGACGCGGCTCGACCCGAGTGGTATTTTTTGTTTTTGTTCCAATTCTTAAAATGGTTTCCCGGTGAACTGGAGGTGTGGGGTGCTTTCGTCGTGCCCGGCTTGCTGGTGGGGCTGTTGTTTTGTATGCCCTGGATCGGCCGCTCGCGGAAAGGCCATCTGTGCAACGTGTTGTTGCTGGCAGGGCTGTTGGGCGGTGCTGCTTTGCTCACGGTCCAAGCGATCCAAGCAGATTACTTGGCGGGAGCGGCGGACGCCCGGTTTTCTGAAAGTGGTCTGGCGGATACCCCGGAAAACCGGGCCGCATTTAAGGCCTCCCAGAACTTTTTGCAGGCCCGGCAAGCTGCCCAGCACCAGACCCAGCGGGTTATCGCCTTGGCGCAGGAGCAGGGCATTCCGCCGACGGGCGCGTTGACGCTGGTCTACGCCGATCCCTACCTGCAAGGCCCCCGGCTGTTCCAGAAAAACTGTGGGAGTTGTCACAACTATTTCCATCCCGCCCAGCCGGATCCCCACCGGGCCTTTTTGATCAACCCGCAGCCCACCGCTCCGAATTTGTTTGGCGTCGGAACCCGTGCTTGGATTCAAGGGCTGTTGGATCCAGCACAAATCGTGGGGGCTGATTATTTCGGCTACGTAGGTTCCCCATTTGGCCCCCAGGGGCCGAACTCGGAAATGGTTGATTTTATTTGCGAGGACTGTTTCGGTGGGGAGCTAGCGGACGAAGACCGGGCGCGGATTGTGGAGGCCATGCAAAAAATCGCCATTGCGTTGTCGGCAGAGGCCAACTTGCCCAGTCAAGCGGATGTGGATGCTCGGGACGAACACATCATTGCCGAGGGCAGGGCCCTCTTGGAAGGTGGTTTGGGCGAACTGCTTGAGAGCGGCTCCAATTGCACCGATTGTCACTCGTTTGGCGCACAGCAAGATATTGGCTCGCCGGTGCTGGACGGCTACATGAGCCGGCAGTGGCTGATTGATTTTATCCGCACCCCGGCAGCCGAGCGATTTTATGGTGACTTGAATGATCGCATGCCCGCCTTCGGGCCGCACCAGGACGAGCGCTTGAATCAGCTGGACGACCAATCGTTGGAATTGATTGTCGATTGGCTGCGTGGTGATTGGGGCGGCAAAGCGGTTGGCGCTAGCCACCGGTAAGCTCACCTTACTTGGCATGGGCACTCAAACTTTCCTTCCTTTCCGTAAAACGGCTAGAAATGGGGAAGCAAGTGTAACGGCTGGCCGTCGGCTGTGCGAAAGAGATTAAAGTGTCGGCCGTCGACAGTGAACACGGTACAGATTTCTTCACGGTCGGCAAGATGGACCAGGCAGGCGTCGGCGAGGTCAACCTGCTGGTCTTGGTATTTTGCTAGAACGCCGCCGACCTGTGTGATTTCTTCGCTCGGAATGTCAAGCAATTCGTAGTGCCCCTCATCAACCATTTCGATGAGCCGCTCCACCAAGTTCGGACGTTTGCGAAGTCAGTAGCATGCTTCGGTGATGACTGGCCAGCACGTCAGCCAGACTTCCGGAAGACGCGAAGCGTGCGTCTTGCAAATCTCGTGATGCTGGTCTCGTTTGTCGAGGATGGCGACAAGTGGACCCGTGTCAATCAGTATCCGTTCTGCCACGAGGTTTGCCAAAACCTTCCATATGCTTAGGGTTTGTACTGAGGTCTCCGGGGCCTTCCATCGCCCCCACGAGGCCGTGTGCTGCCATCACGTCGAGCATGCTCACGCCTTCACGTGGGACGCGACGGGGGCGTTTCGGTTGGGCCAGCAGGTCGTCGAGCAGTTCGGACACGGGCTTGCCCGTTTCTTCGGCACGTTGGACTAAGAGCTGGCGTTGCTCTTCAGTAAGTTGGATATCGTTCGGGTCGGTTGCCATGACTTGGTTCCTCCAGGCGCATATAGTAGCCACCCCTATTCAATGCTGCCATAGCAATCTGGTGTGAAAAAAGGTGTCAGGAACCTTTTTTTCCTCGTGCCATGGTCCGGTTGGGCCTGCGCGTCTCGCTGCGATTATGAGTGAGCGTTTGCGGCCTAGTCAGGGGAAAGGCACGGGGAGACCTACCGACCCGAGTTGGTCACTGTCTCCTCAGGCGTTTATCGTCGGAGAAAAACTTTTTGGGCAAAAAGGTTGACTTTTTGGGCAAAAAGGTCGATACTTGAACTGGGGGCAAGAGGCACTCATCACGAGGAGCAAGGAAGCGGATGAATAGCAAATCAAACGACGAGAATGATGGGACGAAACGAGCAGTAACACTGCTCCAACTCTTCATTCCCAGCGCTGACCGCTATGGCGTCGAAGTTCCAGAGCAAGACGAGTGGGTAGAGAGAGCCTTGGCAGTACTTGGAAATTGTTTTGGCGGAGCGACGGCCTTTCCGAAAGCGAGAGGAGTGTGGCGAGATGATGAACGAGAAGGCGAACTTGTTTTCGATAATCCGGTCATCGTATGGTGCTACACCTCACTTGATGCGATTGAGGAGCATCAGGAGACCCTCTCAGAGTTTTTGCATGAAATGGGAACCGGAATGAAGCAGGGGGCTGTGGCGTATGTCATCGATGATGAATTCGTCGAGATAGGGTTCCCCTTAGAGGAAGAGAATGATGGCTAAGAAACCTAAAAATACAAAGAAACAACGAATCGCGTCGATTGCTAAGGGGATGGGAGGTAGAGTAGGGGAACCTATTGAGGGAATCGTGCATGGTCCGGTTGGGGCTGCGCGTCTCGCTGCGATTATGAGTGAGCGTTTGCGGCCTAGTCAGGGGAAAGGCACGGGGAGACCTACCGACCCGAGTTGGTCACTGTCGAGGAAAGTTCCCATGAGAGAAGAGACGCTTATACAGCTTCGAGAGCTTGCGAAGTCTTTAAGTGGGGAAGGCCGGAAAGTAAGTCCAATGCAAGTCGCCGCTCAATTGCTGGAGCGAGGGCTAGAGCAAGTTAAAAAAGAAGAGGAAGAAGTAGGCGTCGAGTGAGCCCGATTTTGAGAGTCACAACCAACCACGCATTGTCGCCATCTACCTGCTCAGGCGGTTATCCAATGAGCCCGTCCGCGCCTTGGCCAAGCAATTTGGGGGTGTCAGCGAGGCGGCTATTTCCAAACTGGTTCATCGCGCTGATGACCTACGGAAAAAGGACCGTGCCTGGAATTGCCTGTTGGAGATGCTGGAAAAACAAATCGTCGAATGACGTGCGGATAGAAAAGTTAATTGTCAAGAC
>CAMYJY010000083.1 GCA_947258835.1 uncultured Pirellulales bacterium | reverse complement strand
AAAGCATTTCTGTCGCTCGTGGTGCTAGCACGAGATGCATGCGGCGGGGGGCAAGGCTTCAGCAAAGTTCATTCTACGTGTCGTTCCCGCGCACACTCATACTACCAGCCTATTGATGTCTGCGCGGCCAATGAACCTACCGCTAGCATTTTGCTTGCCAAATACGGGCTTCCGTTGGGCGCCCTGGGCTCATTGGCAGCGCAGAGGGCAATAAATCTTTGTTCTTGGCGTAGTTTTTTTAAAACGAAGGGCCCAGCGCAGCCGCAACCCAAGGCCCCTGCTATCGAGCCTTAGCCGATGGGCGATAGCCCCGGTTCTGGCGCGTCTCACGGAACCGGGGCTATCGCCCACCGGCTCATGTGTGGGGAGGGCTCTCCTTTGTCAAGATCCAAACCCCGCAAAATATCAAACTAAAATTAGCAAAATAACATCTCGGAATCTATCTTTGTGATGCACAACGGGGGCAAGTATAATGGTCTCAGGCGGCGGATCCTGCCCCCGGCCTGAACGGGGGGTCGCCAGCCACTGCGGGCTACCGCTGGCAAGGCACTGGCCTGCTCCCGTTGGTGGTTTTTAATTTGCGCAGGCAGCAAGAGAAGTTTCACCAACAGCAATCCCCCCTCCACCTGGCCTCCTGAGATATGCTACCGTGTTATCCGTTCGACCTAAGGTTGCTGAGTTGGTTTTTCAGCTTTATGGCAGATCCTTACATCCTGAACTATTTGAAATCTATCAGTCCCGCACGATCGAGCGCGGCGACTATCAGGTAACTATTCAAATCACCAGCGCGGGACATCTGATCACCTGGAAATATGGCGATCTCCTGTTGACCGAAGTGGCGACCTCAGCCCACCACCCGCTCCCACAAAAGCGCCGGCTGATGTCCTATCGCCTGAGAGGCGAACGCCAAGACCAGCTGCAGTGCCGGGGGGGAATTGAATACGAGATGTCCTTTTCCCTGGAGCCTACCCGCCCGGACAAGTTCTTGGCTTACCAACAACAGCTGTCGCTGCATGCCACGCGCGGCGGCATGCTGCAACGCTTCGATGCCAGTGGACGACTCGACATGGGCGCGATGAGCTATATCAACGTGGACTCACGCGACAGGATCCTCCACGTGCAGGCTTTCCATACCTTTCCCGACGACTGCGCGGTGCTCAGGATTCAATCGTTTTTTCAGTTGCCAAAATAAGACGCTGTAGATGATCCGAGGCAATCGATCCATCTGGTCATGTTTCCTGGTGCTCGTCTGTTTGCAGCTGTGCGTGGCGCTGCAACTGCGTGGCCCGGCACCCCAGCCAGCCGACTGCCCCACGACAGAGTTTTCTGCGACCCGGGCCTACGCAGTGCTCGCGCGTCTGCTCGGCGACCAATCACCTCATCCTGTGGGTTCCGCAGCCAACCAGGTGGTGCGCGCGCGGTTGCTTGACGAATTCGAGCGTTTGGGATTGGACGTCGAGATCGTCCCCATGGCACGGCCTCCCTACGAGCTGGTCAATATCTTGGCGCGCTTGCCCAACTCGACCAATCCAGGGCGGCCCTTGGTGCTGGCGACTCACTACGATTCGGTGCCCGCGGGACCAGGTGCCGCGGACGCGGGAGCGTGTGTGGCCGCCCTGCTGGAGACCGCGCGGATACTCAGCGCCGGAGGTCCGTACGAGCGACCGGTCTACTTCTTGCTCACCGATGGCGAGGAGGCCGGGATGTGGGGCGCGGAAGGCTTTGTGGAGTCTCACAGCCTGGCCCGAGAAAAACCTGTGGTGTTGAACTTCGAAGCCCGTGGAACGAGCGGTCCCAGCATCATGTTCGAGACGCATCGTAACAACTTGGCTGCTACTCGTATCCTGGCGGACCATCTGCCTCGCCCCTGCGTGACCGGCTCGTCCTTTGTGACGGTGTATCGCTTCCTTCCCAACGACACCGACTTCACCATCTTTGCCAGGGATGGTTGGGCCGGTCTGAACTTTGCTTTCATTGGCGACGCCCACAACTACCATACGGCCAATGATACTTTGGAAAACTTGAGCTTGCGGAGTCTCCAGCATCACGGAGAGAATGCGTTGGCCCTAGCCCGCGCCCTTGCGGAAGATGCGCAGGCGGACATGGCAGCGTCCTCTGAAGATGCCGTGTTCTTCGATTTGCTGGGCTGCCAGGTATTTGTTTATCCAAGTTCCTGGGCCTTGCCGCTGGCTCTCGTGCCACTGTTCGTTTTAATGGGCAGATTTGCCCGGCAGTATTTTTCCAAGACCATGTGGCGGGATGCTCTGTGGGTGGCCGGGGCCGTGTGCTTCGTGTTGCTGAGTACCGGCACGTTGGGCCTGCTGATCTCGCGTTCACTGGCCGCCGCCGGGATGTTTCCAAGGGCCTTTGTAGCCCACGGTGGTTGGCTGGTTGCCATCTACGTGCCCCTCTCGATGTTCTTAGTCTGGGCCGCCGCCCGTTTATGTCTGCGGGCCATGGCCGACGAGTCGGTCTGGATTCTGTTCTGGAGCGGTTGGTCGCTGGCGGGGGTAGCCCTTGCGGCAAGCGTACCTGGTTTCAGCTACTTTACGTTGGTGCCGGCTCTGGGAGCGGCCGGATGTAGTTTGCTGCCGGTGCGGACGGGGGTTCGCGTCGTGTTGACCTTCACGGTTTCGGCCATCATCCTGTTGCCCTTGGTCAATCTCCTGCCCGTGGCACTGGGGCCGTTGGCGGCCGCAGTCTATCACCCCGCCATGGCACTACTCTGGTTACCATGGCTGCCACTTTTTGCGGATGCGAAAGGTATACCAGTTCAGCCTGAGTGAGAGAAACTCCCGCTTATTTAGCGGCGGCCAATTCCTGCTCAAAGAGCTTTAACTGCCGCTGCATGACGGACAGGTGCGGGTGTTTTTGGACGGCCTGTTGCTGATACCGCACGGCGTTTTCCAAGTCCCCTACGGCATAATAACAGCGTCCCAAGGTATCCAAATAACTGGCACTGCCCTGCTGCAGTTCCAAGGAACGCAGGGAATAGGCCAATGCCTGCTGGTAGTCCCCTTCCGTATTACTCACCAGCCACGCCCAGTGATTGTAATTATTGGCTTCGTGCGGATTTTTTTCGATGGCAAACTCAAGTTGCTCACAAATGCGCCGGATACGCCCGCGCACCTGCTGGCGATACGGCGCATCGCCGGCCGAGATTTGGTACATGGCAATCAAGACATCGGGATCTTCTGAATTCAAACGATAGGCCTGGTTTAAACTTTTGCGCTGCCCCGCCACATCGCCCGCGGCGGCTTGGACGCAAGCCACATAAAACGCCCGCTGCGATTCCAACTCCCGCAGCAGCAGGCCGGTGCTGCCTCGGACGAGACGCTGATGTTTTTCTACCGGCAACGCCTCCACGGCAGCCAAAACTTCTTGCAGCAGGTCGGCCGCCAGCTGGTCTTCCCCCCGATCGTGGAGTCGCAGCTGGGCCAACCAACGACGGGCATTCCACGATACCGGGGACAACGTCGAGGCCTGATCGACGACCCAGCGCCACTCCTGTTCGGCCCAATCATGACGCCCGAACTCGCCCAAAATACTGGCATACGCATTGTGCAATTCCAGCGCGGGCAGCTTGACCTGCTGGGCGCGCGCCGCCAGGTTGGCGGCCTCTGCTGCGCGTCCCTGTTGTCCTTGTGCAATCGCCGCCAGGTAAAGCAACAGACGATCGCTGCGGAAAGTCTGCTCATAATGCCTCTCCAGCAGCCCCAACGTCTCCCACTGCTGGTGCTGTAGCGTCCACTGCGTGGACCGAGCCAAGGCCAGCTGCTGGGTGCCCCCCAATTCCTGCAGCTCGTACAGCAACAGTTCCATCCAATCGTCCAGTTGGGACAGCATGGCCTGCTGGACTGGGCCGGACGGATCCGCCAAATCGGTCCACCGGCGGAGCAGCTCAAACTGCGTTTGCGGATCCTCGGCCTCCAATCCCAGCTGCAAAACGTATTGCAACAGACCCAGCACAATCGACACCTCGGTGTCTCGGGAGTCTTGTGCTACCAGCGCCAATTCCGCATCCAAGAGGGGTAACCAGCGGGCATCGACGCGGGCACCGAGCCGCTGATCGGCCAGGGTCCGCAGCCACCGCACCGGTACATTCTCCGCGCTCCCCAGGGCGCTGTTGATCGTTGCGGGCCGCAGCGCGGCACGGAGCGAATCACGCGTGAACACGGCCAGGGCCGCCTGGCGAGCCAACTTGGGAGACACATCGTAGCAGGCAATGCGACACAAGGCAGGCAGTCCCTGAGCTTGGGCGAGGATGGCCAACTGCTCCATCCGCTGCCGGCGCTCCGCCGCCGGCAGGGCACCATAACCGTCCAACAGTTGGCGGACTTCCGGCGGATCGCTAGCCCGTTCCCATTCAATCTGAACATGGGTCAGGATGTACTTGGCCCGGGTCGCAATTTCCAAGTCTGGATTTTTTAAGGCCTGCTGCAGCGCGTCAAAAGCGGCGGCCCCCAACCGGGTGAGCTGCGCTTCGGCCTGCTTACGCTCCACGTACTGGTCACTGCCCAACTGCTGAATCCAACGGGCAACTTGGGCCTGGGGCGGATCGACCGGTGGGGAACGGACATCGTTCGCCAAGCCCTGCGAAAGCAGTTGGGCCAGCAGACAACAGGCGAGAACCGGATGCATCCAGCGAGGGCCTGGACACGGTAGCCACGCCATCACCCAGCGTGCCGTGGTGCTGCGAACGGGCATGAACACACCCTTGGGGCCATGACAACAGCAATAAACCAGTAAAAACTAACGCGAGGCTTCCATGTGCTCGATGTACTGCCGGAGCCGCTCGAGCTCATCATTGACATCCCGCAGTTTCAGCATGTTTTCCACGCGCTTGACCAGTTCAATTTTATTGACTGGCTTGGAGAGGAAATCATCGGTCCCCGCCGCCACGGCCCTCTCAATGTCCCCCAGCTCGTTGAGGGCGGTCACCATCAGGATCATAATCCGGCTGGTGGCGGCATCGCCCTTCAGTTGCTGGCAGACTTCAAACCCACTGAGTTTGGGCATCATAATGTCCAGCAAGATCAAATCGGGCGCGAAGGAGGCCACCTTGTCGAGGGTATCTTGACCATCGATGGCAATCATCGTCTCGGCGTCCAGCCCACCCAAGTAGGCCTCCAGCAACTCGACGTTCGCTTCGTTGTCATCAGCAATTAAGATGCGTGGTTTGGCCATGGTGTTTTTTTTGGGGGGGTATTGGGTGCGTTCTCGGTGGCCAGCTGCTAGGTTGTGGCCGGTACGAGGGTTTCGTTGAGTGCGGCGGCGGGTACGGGAAAGTGTTCGCACAGCTGCCGAATTTCGCCACGAATCCGCTCGTGCACCGCGACATCATCGGCTGCGCGGAGGGCTTGTAAAATCCAGCGTCCCACCGCCCGCAGCTCTTCCTCTCCCATACCGCGCGAGGTGAGCGCGGGTGTGCCCAGACGAATTCCCGAAGGATCCACAGGCTTCCGCTGGTCAAAGGGAATCATGTTTTTGTTGGCCGTGATGCCACACGCTTCCAGCGTGGCCTCGGCAATTTTACCACCAACTCCCAAGGGAGTCACATCCACCAGCACCAGATGATTGTCGGTCCCGCCGCTTACCAGACGCAGCCCCCCGCTGGCCAGAGTTTCCGCCAACACGCGGGCATTGTCGATCACCTGCTGGATGTACACCTTGAACTCAGGCTGCAGGGCCTCGCCAAAACAAACGGCCTTGCCAGCAATCACGTGCATCAACGGCCCACCTTGCAAGCCGGGAAACACGCGGCTGTTGAGCACCTTGGCCGAGGCCTTTTTGGCCAGGCACAAACCGCCCCGAGGTCCTCGCAGGGTTTTATGCGTGGTCGAAGTCACAAAGTCGGCACAGGCCACCGGGTTGTGGTGCAAGCCGGCGGCTACCAAACCGGCGTAGTGGGCCATATCGACCAACAGCGGGGCACCGACATCGGCGGCAATTTCGGCAAACCGGTCGTGAGGGATCTCACGGGGGTAGGCACTGGCACCGGCGACAATCAGCTTCGGCTTGTGCTGCTGGGCCAATTGGGCCACTTGATCGAAGTCGATGCGATGATCGTCCTCGCGGACGCCGTAGCTGACAAAGTGGTACAGCATGCCCGACACATTGAGTTTCATGCCATGGGTCAGGTGACCTCCATGGGCCAGGTCGAGTCCCAACACCGTGTCGCCGGGCTGCAAAGCAGCCAGATACACGGCCATATTGGCCTGTGAGCCCGAATGCGGCTGGACATTGGCATATTCGGCACCAAACAGCTCCCGGGCCCGCGCGCGGGCCAGGTCTTCGATTCGATCGACATGTTCGCAGCCACCGTAGTAGCGGCGGCCGGGATACCCTTCGGCATATTTATTGGTCAGCACGCTGCCGGCGGCCTGCATCACGGCCGGGCTGGTGTAGTTTTCACTGGCAATCAGTTCCAGCCCATCCTGCTGGCGCTGGACCTCGTCGGCCATGGCCGACCAAACTTCGGGATCCGAGTTGGCCAAATAATTCGTCATCGAGTCCTCAGATCAGGTACAAATAAACTTATAACCTTATAGTGAAAACAGGTATGCCTGGTGCCGGCCGGTTTGGGCCGGAAAAGCCCACTCCATCCGCCTCTCAATCAGGTTTCTTGGTGAGCGGCCGCGATGCGGAAAGGGGGCTGTTTTCTCGGGCTTTACCGGCTTCATGGAAGCCTCGTTTTCGGTTTGAGTTATAAGTTCATTGTCGAGTCCGCTCCGGGGAATGTCAATCGGCTGTCTTGTTGACAAGAAGTTGTGCCGATGTGGTTCCGGATGGTATCCTCTTTGCGCTCAGCAGACAGACCGCATGCCTCAAAACACTCCCCTCAGCTTGCCCACCACACCAGCCACCGCGCCCCACCTCGCCGTGGTGCTGGCAGCCCTCTTGCTAGCGCATGCGGTGGTCGATGCGTTGGCCGCCTTGGTACCCGCCTCGCTGGGCCTGCTGGAGGTGCGAATCGGCATCACGGCCAAACAGTCGGCTTGGCTGCTGGGCATCGGCCCGCTGGTTTCGGGTCTCTCGCAACCGCTGTGCGCGCTGCTCAGCGATCGGCAACATACCCGCCTCTGGGGGATCGTGGGCCTGGCCTTGGCCGGAGTGGGAATCTGCCTATTGGGCCTGGCCCCTCAGATGTCCGCGCTGGTGGCCATCTACGCGGTGGGAATGATCGGCGTGGGCATGTTCCACCCCGTGGCCGCGACGACCATTGGTCAGTTGCAACAGCACCAACGCCACAGTGCGATGAGTCTGTTCTTTGTGAGCGGTATGTTGGGCGGCGTGCTCGGGGCATTTTGCTGGCCGCGATTTTTAACGACTTCCCTCGGGTTTGATCTGCTGCCCGCGTTTATGGTGCCCGTGTTCCTGCTGGCGGTCGTGATCCACTGGAAATTTCTCCGGCTGCCTGCCCCGCAGACGCTGCTGGAGCAGCCTGACGCCGAGTCATCCACCCGCTCGAATTGGAGCATGATCGGACTGCTGTACGTGGTGTCTTGTTTTCGCTTCTGCGTGAATCTGTCGCTGTTTTACCTTTACGTGCGGTGGGCACAAGCGGCAGTGGCCGCGGAGCACCCCGCTTGGTCGCCGTCCCACATCGCTCACCAGGCGGCACCGGTGGTGGGTGAATTGAACGCGGCCACTTTGTTCGGCATGGCGGTGGGCGGACTGCTGGCCGGCAGGTTCGTCCGCGGGGGCCGAGAAAAACTGCCGATGGTGCTGGTGCCCGTGCTCTTTGCACCCGTGATCGCGGGTTTTCCTTATGTGTCCCTGGGTCTGGGCCGGGTGTTGGCTGGATTGGCGGGGATCGGTTTTGCGTCGATGATTCCAATCAGCATCGCGCTGGCCCAAAAGAACTTGCCGCACCGCGCCAATCTGGCTTCCAGCCTGATGATGGGGGGTGCCTGGGCGGTGGCCATGCTGGCCCCCCCGCTGACCGAGCTGTGCGTCGCCCGTTGGGGAATAGGTACCAGTTTTTTGATCATCGCAGTCACGCTAGCCGTGTCAGGCCTGCTGTGTTTGCCCTTGCGGACTAGCAAGACTCTGGATGAGTCGCTCCAGATCGCCGCTAGCTGGCGGAACAAGCTTGGCCAGCGGTCGACCGAGAGCGGGCAAGTCCTCGGTGAGGATCGGGATCGATGAGCCAGCTGGTTATCGACATACGGCCGGTACTTCCCTTGCAAAATACGTGCGCCTCGTCGGAGGCGTGAAACACTAAGAACGTGTAATGAACCACGACGAAACAACGCAACGACGAACAGGGACTTAATTTTTCGTTGATTGATTCGTTGTTTCCGTTGTTTCGTCGTGGTTCAAAATTTTCTG
>CAMYJY010000082.1 GCA_947258835.1 uncultured Pirellulales bacterium | reverse complement strand
GGTAACGATTTGATGTGGTGGCCTGAATTTCCCCCCCGGGTGGCATCCAACGCTAGTAACGATTTAGTCGGCAGTATGGGGGGCCAGTCATTCCCGCAGCATCCCTAGTCATTCCCGCGCAGGCGGGAATCCAGTAGCAGTGCCAGTGGTCTAGATTCCCGCCTGCGCGGGAATGACGCAGGAGAGCGGCGCGAATCCAGCGGAGAGCCTGGTGCAAACTTGCTCCTTTTCTTCTGAGGCAAATTGTCACCCCCCTGCAAGTCTCGTGCCGAACAGGATTGGGACAAGCCAGCAGTGGCACCCAATCAGCACACCACAAACAAAGTAAAACCTCAAGGTTTCGCCTGAGGCCAGGGTTTCAGACCCATCGTTGGGACAATAAATTTGCGCAAACATCAATAACTTTCACCGTTAGTAGCCTGTCCCGTTTCAAGGCCTCCGTTTCAAGGCCCCGGCATGTGCCCGCTCCCGTTGTCTCTTGAATTTGCAATCCTGGTTGTTAAATTGAACGCACGGCAGGATCAAAAATTTCACCGCTCAGAGCACGGGGGCTTCCGGTCATGAAGACGAAAAAGACAAAAAAGAGCAGGAAACTTAAGCTTCAGGATCGCCTCTCGCGGCTAACCTATGTATCGACCTGCCAACTCCTGGGTAAATCGGGCAAGGAATTGTTGCAACAGGGTGGAAAGTACGACACGATCGACATCGATCGTGATGTGCATCTGGGCGACGATCTGTTCCGCTTGAAGCTAAAAGACTTTTCTACGTGCCAAGATCAAGATGTCGTGGTGACCATGACGCTGATGGCCGCGGAGAAGAACCGCTTGCACTGGAATTGCACGCAGTGTGATCATACGTGCGAACATGTGGGCGCGGCGTTTTCCTTGATTTTGGAAGACAAGTATGCCCTCGGGCTATCCGACGCGCCCATCATGGATCTTCCGCTGGAGCACCTCAACGAAGAGCAGCTTGTCGAGCGGGCCATTCAGGAGCGGGCCGTGCGGGCCCGGGAAGAAAAATTCCGGCTCAAGTCGGCGAATCCCCAGCGGGCCTGGACGGATTACGTGCTGACCAGCGCCGCGTCGGGCAAGTCCTATCGGCTGGCCTTGCGTGGCGAACAGCGGGGCCAATCGTACTGCTCTTGTCCCGACTTCCGCACCAATACGTTGGGCACGTGCAAGCACTTAATCTATGCCTTGGATCGCGTCCGGTCCAAGTTTTCCGGGGCGCAGCGTCGTCCTCCGAAAATTAAGCAATTTGCCGTGCATGTCCGCTACGAGGGTGATTTGGAGCTGCGGCTCGAAGCGCCCCACCGGCTGGAGCCGCCGGCGGAAAAAATCGCCAGACCGCTGCTGGATCGTGCCATCGACGATGTACCGCAACTGGTCAAGCGGATTGGTAGGTTGGAGCAAGCCGGTTTTCCGGTGATCGTCTATCCCGATGCCGAGGAATTGATCCAGCAGCGGTTGTTTGCCGGTCGCATCAAGACACTGACCGACCAAATTCGCCGGGATCCGGCCCACCATCCCTTACGGACCACACTGCTTAAAACAGAGTTGCTGCCCTATCAATTGGACGGGATTGGTTTTGCGGTCGGAGCGGGACGTGCGGTGCTGGCCGACGACATGGGCCTGGGCAAGACCATTCAGGGGATTGGTGTGGCCGAGCTACTTGCGCGGGAAGCGGGAATTCGCAAAGTGTTGGTGATTTGTCCGACCTCGCTCAAATCCCAGTGGCGCAATGAAATCCATCGTTTTTCCGATCGCGATGTCCAGCTGATTTTGGGCTCAGCCGATCAGCGGGCAGGCCAGTATGACAACGAGTGCTTCTTTACGATTTGTAATTATGAGCAAGTCCTCCGCGACTTGCTGCCCATCGAGCAGGTCCAGTGGGACCTGATCATTTTGGACGAGGGCCAGCGGATCAAAAATTGGGAATCCAAGACCAGCAATCTGGTCAAGAGTCTCAAGTCCCCCTTGGCACTCGTCTTGTCGGGGACCCCGCTGGAAAACCGCCTGGACGAGCTCTTTTCCGTAGTGCAGTTCATCGACGATCGGCGCCTGGCTCCTGCTTTTCGCTTTTTCAATCGGCACCGGGTGGTGGACGAAAATGGCAAGGTGATCGGGTACAAAAACCTGGACGCACTGCGAGCCAATCTCCGGCCCATCCTCTTGCGGCGCACCCGCGAGTCGGTACTGGATCAGCTGCCACCCCGGACGACAAATATCGTCCGCATCCCACCCACTGAGGAACAGGCGGAGCTGCACGCGGGGCACATGCAGACGGTGAGCATGATTGCGTCCAAGGCGTTTCTCACGGAGATGGACCTGCTCAAGCTGCGGACCGCCCTGCTCATGTGCCGGATGTCCGCCAACAGCACGTTCTTGGTCGACAAGCAACAACCGTCCTATTCCAGCAAGCTGGAGCGGCTGGAGGAATTGGTCGAACGGCTATTTAGGGAAGAGGACCGCAAGGCGGTGCTGTTTTCTGAATGGACGACCATGCTGAGCTTAATCGAACCGATCCTGCAAAAATATCAGCTGGATTACGTACGTCTGGATGGTTCGGTGCCGCAGAAAAAGCGGCAGCAACTTGTGCATCGCTTTCAACACGATCCGGACTGCAAACTGTTCATCACGACCAATGCCGGTGCGACCGGTTTGAACTTGCAAGCGGCCAATACGGTGATCAACGTCGACTTGCCCTGGAACCCGGCCGTGTTGGAACAACGTATTGCCCGCGCGCATCGGATGGGTCAAAAACAGCCGGTGCAGGTGTTTGTGTTGGTCACGGAAGATACGCTGGAAGAAAACCTGCTCACCACCCTTTCCCAAAAGCACGACCTGGCTCTGGCGGCGCTGGACTCGGAATCCGATGTGGATTCCCTGGACTTTGTCAGCAACCTGGAAGAAATGAAGCGACGCTTGGAGGTGTTGGTCGGCTCGCGGCCGGAAGCGCCCGTGGATGTTTCTGCCCAACAGCAGGCCGAACAGGATTTGCAGAGATTTTCAGAGCATGGCCAACGGGTCGCCGCGGCCGGCGGAGAGATGCTGGGGGCGGTGTTTCATTTCCTGGGTGAGTTGGTTGACGAGGGCGCCGAGACGCCAGCCCCCGCGCCGAAAATCGTGGCCGGCCTCCGCGGCAATCTGGCGCGGTGCGTGGAAGAGGATGAACAAGGGCAGCAGCGGCTGACGGTGACCTTGCCCAATCGTGAAGCCCTCGATCACTTGGCCAACACGCTGGCACGGCTGTTGGTGGCCGGCGAAGGAGACCCGTCGTAAAAAAAGGTGTCAGGAACCTTTTTAGCGCGCTCAAGAACGCGTGTGGTTGCAGGATAGACAGAACGATTAGCGTTTTCGACGACTCAGCGTGTATCGTCTTGTGAGGCGTTTGTTGTTTGAATTAGTCTTCTTCGTCAAAGTATCCATCGTAATATTCATGGTTAGGTTCCCGTCTGAAGTGACGAGAATAGCGGGAAAGCTGATTGCCATCGCGTTTGAGTAGGCAGGACAGATCAGATACTCGATAGCAGATTTGAATTACTAGCTGTTCAATTGCCTCGTCGGAATCGAGGCCCTCGGTTGCAGCGCGCCGTAGAAGTTGCCGCACGGAATTACGAAACGCCTCGGCCGGATTCTCGGCGTCAACAACATCTATCGCGTCACGCGCCGCGTTGACCAATGCAGCCGCATTATCCGTATCAACATCAAGTGCCCGCGCGACGCGTTCGAGATCCCAGTTTTCAGTAACAGCTTGTTCGAGTGTTGCGGCGTCCTGTGGCATCATTGAGTCGAAACGGACGTTTCCAATGTCGAGGTGGTTGATGTAGTTGGCGTAGCTGTATCCAAATATCTCAGCAGCGAGGAGTTGCTGTCGGCTCATCTCCTTATCGGACATCGGTGGATTCCTAGTTGCGTGTGGGGTGAGTCGCATAGCGTGCGTTGAACTTGCTCTCTCTCTCGCTCGCTATGCGGATTGCCTCACGATCGAGGTGGGAAAGGTGTCCCAAAGTTATCGACACATACTGCTCAGGTGGGGTGTTTAACGCACCGCCGTGACCGGTTGTTTGGCGGCGGCCGTGGCCGGCTTTAGCTCGAGCGAGTTGACCAATTGCCGTTCCGCACCGCGAAATTGCGGCAGGGCCGCCTGCGCGAGGGTAACGGCCAGGGACACCCGCGGCAAACCGTCGGCCTGAATCAGGTAATAGCGCCACTGCATGGGCACGTCCTGGACCTGGCCGACCGCCACGATGCCTAAGCAGTGATTGCCCAGGGGGGTGGTCCACTGGCTGGCGGCCGTGACCTTTTCCAGCTCACCATCCAGCGCGGTGCGTACCTCGCGTTCAAATTGGTCCAGAGTGGTGCCACGATCCGCACTCCGCGGGGGCAGCGTCGTCAAATTGCAATGAGCGACCAAATCGCCGTCGTGCAGATAACGCAAGGACACCATGTCCCCCTGGTCGGCCGTCACATACCAGGCCTTGTCGTGTTGTAAGCGGAAGGAGGGGGTGTCCAGCAACAGGTCGCGTTTCACGTGTGCCGGGACCGCGCTGGCCAGCTCGACTTGCTTTGCTTGCAAGTGACTGGTGGCCGGGAGGGGTTGCAGCCGGATGGAGACTTTGGCCACGACATCCACGCCCGGTACGACCGCGCCGGCCGTGCGCCGCTCTTGCAGGGCTAGATTGAACTTCGTAATTCGTTTTAGGCCCTGATGGAAGAGATACGCGCCGCGTAAGTCAAACTCCGTAGGCGCGCCATCGATGGTTCCGTGCACCGTACCTGACAGGCGAATTTGAACCTGTTGCCGTGTGGCCCCTAGCACCACACTTTGCACCTCGCACACGGCCACGTAATCCAGCCCCAACAGCGGCCCGATGGCTTCCGGCGGGTGACTCCAGCTGTCGCCCGTAGCGAAACTCCGCCCCGGTATCAAACGCTGCAGGGCCAGCGTGTTGCCCACCACCTGGAGTAAATCCATTTGTTCCCGGGTGAGCAAATGCTCCAGTCCATTGAGGGCGGAGTGCCGGTCGCGGATCTCCGCGATCACAGTCCGTGCCGTGGCGGGGAGGGTGCGCTGGAGACCCCCGTCCTCGATCTGGATCTTGGCCCGTGCCTGATCGTAGTAACGCAGCGAACGGGCGACCCCGCTCTCCGACCAGGAGAGCAACCGCTCTTCGTACTGGAGCTTTCCCGATACGGAGAGGGGAAGTTTTGTGGGGCCAGCTTCTGCTGGTACCAACAGCTGGCCCCCGACTTCCAGTTCGATCAAGGCCTGCCAGCCGTCACCGGCTTCCAGTTCCGTTTGGAGCAGGTAGGTGGGGGTCTCGGCCGTCAGGGTAGGGACCGCCCAGAGCCAGGCGCAGAGGCATGAAAGAGCGTAGCGTGTCATGTCGATTGATCCATTTTACTGGTTACTGGGGCGCGGCGGGCACCGAACCGGCAGGGAAGCTGTAATAGCATTTTCGGAAAAAACAGGCTGTTCTCTTGGCGTAAAACAGCAGGAAGCCATGTAGGTCCGCTTCAACGAGGGTGTGCAGAGTCCCTGGATCACCCATTCCCCCAAGTTGGCGGACCAATTTTCCGGGAGACACTGGAGTTTTCGGGAAATTGGAGAAAATATTTAAATCATTTGATGGTAGTTGTTTACGTCATTTTTTCTGCTTTTCAGGTGTTGCCAAAATACCTCCGCACAAACCTTCTCTCGACCTATTACCGCTATTTTGCGTACAACCAGTAGGCGAGAAAATGGCTAGCAGTGCCATCTTGTCAGTCCTGGCAGAGGTAAACCATGCAGACAAACTACCACAACCCAGTCATCCGTTGGCTCAGTGAGCGTCAGCGCCAGCTTGCCTCCCGGGAGGCACTGTTGCGGCAGAGCGAGAGTGCGGAGCGGGTGCTTGTCGGTCTGGAGCCGCAACGCAATTATACTGCAGCTCAGGTAGTGGCCGAGATTCTCGGCGAACCCCTGCCGGAGGCAGGGAATCGCAAGATTTCAGGCCAGCAGTTGCAGCATGATCTGCGGATCTTGATCGAGGAGCTATCCAGCGCCGCGAACTTAAACGCTGCCGACCTAGGCGAGCAGATCTACACGGTGGAGCAGTTGGCAGCCGAATTCAACGTCTCCACCAAGACGATTTCACGCTGGCGTAAGATTGGCCTGGTGAGCCGTCGGCTCTTTGTGAAGGGCCGCAAGCGAGTCGTTTTCTTCCGTAGCAGCGTCGACCGGTTTGTGAGACAGCATGCCGACCGGGTGGAACGTGGTGCGCGCTTTAGCCAAGTGACCGAGCAGCAGCGGGAAGAGTACGTGCATCGGGCGCGCTTCATGGCACGGTCCGGCAGGGGGCTGGCGGAGATTGCCCGCCACTTGGCGGAACGCACCGGCCGCAGCGTGGAAACCATTCGCACGGCACTGCGTCAGCACGACAGGGAAAACCCGGAGCAGGCGGTATTTCCGACTGAGACCGGGCCGCTGACGGAGACCCAAAAAGCTAATATATTTCGTGGGTACCGCAGAGGCCTGTCCGTCGACAAGTTGTGCCGTGACTACCGTCGTACGAAGACCACGATTTATCGTACCATCAATCAGCTGCGGGGTGAGCACATCGCGGAGCTGCCCCTGGAATACATTGATAATCCACGGTTTTCCCGCAAAGGCGCTGCGGAAGCTTGCTTGGGCCCACTGCCTGCGAGCGACTCGTCCACCCGCAAGCCCAAACGCCCGGAAGGGCTGCCCCCCTACTTGGCCAGCCTCTACGAAATCCCCCTGCTGACCAAGGAGCAAGAACAGCATCTCTTCCGATCCTACAATTTTCTCAAATACCAGGCGGTCAAATTGCGGGATCAGCTCGACTATGGAAACCCGAAGTCGGCCTTGATGGACCAGATCGAGGAACTTTACGAGAGAATCGTGGAGACCAAGAATAAGATTGCGCGGTGCAATTTGAGGCTGGTCGTGTCGATTGCCAAGCGGCATGTCGCGCCAGATCACAACTTTTTCGAACTGGTTAGCGATGGCAACTTGTCCCTGTTGCGGGCCATCGAGAAATTTGATTTTGCCCGGGGCAACAAGTTCAGCACCTATGCCAGCTGGGCGATCATCAAAAATTACGCCCGTACGATCCCCGGGGAGTATCGGCAGCGCGACCGCTTCCGTACCAGCCACGACGAAGTCTTCGATCTGACCCAGGAGCATCGGGGCAATCCCACCCTGGAGCAGAGCTTGCAGCAAGATCGTACGGTCAAAATCCAGCGGGTCTTGGAAAAACTGGACGATCGAGAGCGGCAGATCATCGTGGGCCGATTTGGCTTGGATTATTCCCAGGAACCACGCACCCTGAAGGAGGTCGGTGCCGAATTGGGGGTGACCAAGGAGCGGATCC
Source organism: uncultured Pirellulales bacterium (assembly GCA_947258835.1). GTDB lineage: Bacteria > Planctomycetota > Planctomycetia > Pirellulales > Lacipirellulaceae > Bythopirellula. The sequence continues at coordinate 963 of CAMYJY010000082.1, read as the reverse complement.
GGCAAATTGAGGCCCGAGCCCTGCATAAGCTGCGGGTCGCCGCCCAAGAGGAGAAAATTGCCCTGGAAATCTGAACGGAGAGCGGCCGGGCCGCTGATGCGTAGGCTGGGGGGCGAAGGGGGTAGCCCAGGTTGGCGCAGCCTACCTGGGCGGCGCAGCCGCCAGAGGTTGTTTTAAATTTCCCTAGAAACCTCTTGTGACTGCGTCACATCGGTAGGCTTCGCCAACCGATGCCACCCCACGGAGGGCAAATCTGCCCCAGTCTACGACTCGCTAGCTCCGGCATCGGTCTGTCCACCGGCTGTGGTTCATCCTCAGCAGCAGTGAATCTGGGCGAAATCTGCCAATTTCACCTCTCCAACCGCCGGCCGGGCCCGGGTAGCCACCCCCCGCGGTCTGGCTTATTTCTGGCCTGGGCCACTGGATTCCCCACAGCCATGCCATCCCCCAGGAAAATATGCCGGATCCCCTAGACTTTGCTGCCAGCCTGAAATTTCCAGGCTTTCCGCCTTGTCACTCTGGCAGACAACGTTATATTAGTTGATTCGCACGAGTTTACCCTGGCCAGGCTAGCGTAGCTCAATTGGCAGAGCAGCTGATTTGTAATCAGCAGGTTGTGGGTTCAAGTCCCTCCGCTAGCTCTCGTCAGTTTTGGATCGCTACGTTTCAGGCCAGTTGTCCTGTGGTGGTTCACTGCCCTGTGGTAGGGGCAGAGGGCTTATCCCAGAACGGCCCTGGAGGTGTCCAGCGGCCGAGAAAGATGGCAGCGGAAAACGTTGGGGGACGTGTAGGCAACGACAAAAACATGGTACAAGCGATCAGGTAAGGCCGGGGGGTTACCGAAGCGGTCAAACGGGGCAGACTGTAAATCTGCTGGCTCTGCCTTCGCAGGTTCGAATCCTGCACCCCCCATTGTGGATGACTGCGGATTTGGGACTGCGGATTTGGGACTGCGGATTTGGG